>JAWCNH010000100.1:0-4241 GCA_038848765.1 Bathyarchaeia archaeon | reverse complement strand
GAAAAATAAAGGAAAAACTTGAGACAATAGCTACGGCGCTGGCCATCGCTAAGAAGCTCAGAATAGCTAGAACATTGATGTTATCCAACCACCATAGAAACACGAAAGGAACCAGGCATAAAAAAGGAGGGAACATAGAAGCTAACAAAAGGCGCGGATAATTCGTGGAGGAAGTTGAGTATAAAACGATGAGGCGGAACATTAAAACAGCTGAAAAACCTAGAAGGCAAAGTTTGATTGCCCATAACAAAGACGCCGTAAAATAAGCCACTACATGACCTATAATAATAAAAAACAGCCACAATCCCCAACAGAACAGAGAAAGGGCAGACGTCCTTCTCAGATCATAAATTGGGTCCTTTTTTAATACAAACAATACCGAAAAATAATTTGTGAAAAGCGTTATAAAAAAAAGTGTTGAACTCAAGACTAGCTTATAGGCCAGGCCAGAAAGTGAAATAGTATGGGTTGACAAAAAACCACCGATTACACAAGATGCGGCTAGAAGCTGGACTATTTTCTTGTATGGTGGGAGACTAAAAAGCGACGAATAATGTTTAGCTACTTTGTCCAAGTACTGGTTTATTGCGGCGTTCTTAGTCACGCTTACCCGCTCAAAGATTTCAAAAGTTGCGTGAGGCATATTAAAATGTTGCACAGAATGTTAGAGAAAACAGCTAGCTGTAAAAGGGGGGAACCCCTTGTTGCACTATTGATACTTTGAGGAGCAAGTGTTTTATCTTTGAAAGCCACCTATATTTTTGCTGGTGCTATGCCAGAACAACCTCCTCCCCTAACAATATTCCACATGCTTGAGAAGAACCTAGGAAAAAACGTCCGTGTTATTCTAGATCCTTCCTACGGCTTTGAAGGTGTTTTGGCGGCAGTAACTCGTGAACCGGCAGGGATATGGCTTTCAAATGCTGAAGCCATAGTTCTACGCGCAACAATAGCCCAGCCTATTCCGCAAGTTGCTAGTAGGGAAGAACGTAGCGAAATATTCATTCACCTAAATTCTGTTCAGAGAATAGAGATTTTACACACGACTTCTCGCCGCTAAAAGAATAAGCGCGCCAAGATACATATTACAATTAAGGCTATGGCTGCAGCTATTAGTATTTCTGGTCTTACTTTAACGCCTTCTGTTTCTTCTTCAAAAAACCGTAGCAATCCTGCGCTTGCAGCAGGCATTGGTGATGACTCGCTCTTCTTCTTTTTCTTGCTCATTAACTAATCATCTTCAAACAGCTTCCGCAACTCACTTTTTGAACTTCTCCATTATTAACCTTGCGCTACAATTCAAAATAGTTTTATTTAAGTAAAGGTGATAATGCGAGCGAGGTGTATCAATGCCAACCCCATGTGAAGAATATAAGTTTGTGTTGAATGTTTTGCAGAAGCACCATAAATGGTTCCGGGAGTGTATCCCTTTAATAGCGAGCGAAAATGTTCCTAGTCCAGCGGTACGCGAAGCATTAGCGACAGATTTTGGAAATCGTTATGCTGAGGGTTGGCCGGGAGAAAGAGTTTATGCTGGATGCCGCTTCATAGACCAGATTGAGTTTAAATGCATCGAACTTATGAAAAGGCTTTATGAGGCCGAGTTTGTTGACGTTAGACCCATTTCTGGTGTTGTGGCAAACCTTGTTGTTTATACGGCTTTTACAGAGCCTGGCGACGTGATGATGGCCTTGTCCATACCATGTGGCGGACACATAACAATGGGTAAGAAGGAGCTTGGAGGTACCGCTGGCGCTGTCCACGGTTTAATAGTTGAATACTTGCCCTTGGATTACAAAGAGTTAAACATTGATGTAGATAAGGCGAAGCAGCGAATGGAAAAGCTTGCAGCTGATGGGAAGCCGCCGAAGCTTATAATGTTTGGAGCCAGCGTATTTCCATTTCCTCATCCAGTAAAAGAACTAGCGGACACGATACATTCGTTAGGCGGAACCATTGGTTACGACGCCGCCCACGTTGCAGGACTGATCGCAGGGAGATGTTTTCAGGACCCCCTTCGCGAAGGTGCAGATGTTGTAAGCTTAAGCACCCACAAGACGTTTTTCGGTCCCCAACATGGCGGAGTTCTGTCGTGGGAGAAGTACGCAGAAAAGATAAAGCGTGCTACCTTCCCTGGAATGGTGAGTAACCACCACTTGCATGCGGTGGCTGGTGTGGCGATCGCCGCTGCTGAGCTTCTAGAATTTGGAAGAGAATATGCACGCCAAGTAATTAGGAACGCAAAGGCTTTAGCCCAAGCGCTGTATGAGAGGGGCTTCAATGTTTTAGCTGAACATAAAGGCTTCACAGAATCACACGTGATTTTAATTGACATAACAAAGTACGGCGATGGAGGCACTATTGAGGAAACATTGGAAAAGGCAAACATAATAATTAATAGGAATTTATTGCCATGGGACATTAAGGAGGGACGCCACTTCCAGCATCCAGGCGGCATTAGGCTAGGCGTTTCAGAAGTTACCAGACTTGGAATGCGGGAGTCTGAAATGGTGCAGATAGCCGAATTCATAAAACGCGTGGTAATAAACAAGGAACCGCCAGAAAAAGTCGCCGCTGACGTGGCCGAGTTCAGAAAAGACTACCAGAAAGTACACTACTGCTTCGAGAACGCTACAGAGGCCTACCAATATATAAAAATCCGGTAGACTCAACGATGGAAAAACAGATGATCGTCTGGACTATTGGACATAGCAACCGCTCCATAAACAACTTTCTAGAGATGCTAGAGGAACATGAAATACAAGTATTGGCGGACATTCGCCATTTCCCAACATCAAAAATTGAACATTTTAAAAAAGAACAAATGGAAAAATGGCTGTCGGATAACGGAATAGAATACGTTTGGCTAGGCACAGAGTTAGGAGGTTACCGAAAGGGCGGATACAAAAGGCATATGCGCAGCAAACTTTTCAGAGAAGGCATAAAAAAGCTTCTTGAAATAGCCAGTCAAAGGAGAACATGCATGATGTGTATGGAACCAAACCCAAAATACTGTCATAGGCGTTTTATTGCCGCCTATCTTGAGAAGAAAGGCGTAAAGGTCATTCACATAACAGCCAAAGGACAGAAAGCCTTACTTAACTTTAAAAACTAGAAGCAATATAAACCCGATTAGCTGGTGCTATGAAGAATGCACATACACGAGTTTCAAGAAATGATGCGAGCTCTATATTTTCACAGAGACTCACAGCGAAGTGTGGAAAAGACTTTTGAATGGCTTGTAGAAGAAGTGGCGGAACTTGGTGAAGCGTTGAGGTTGGATGATAGAAAAACCTTAGAAAACGAGTTTGCAGACGTCATCGCATGGCTCGCATCATTAGCCAACATTAAAAACATAGATTTGGAAAATGCGGCTCTAAGCAAGTATGATGGAAAATGCCCAAAATGTAAACACTCGCCTTGTCAGTGCACTTTTTAGGGTTTAACATTAACTTAGACGTTTCTGCCCAAGCCCAGTTAAAGCCCAAACAGCTGGACGCTTGCTTTCTCTTTTTGTAATTCCCTTTAATTCTAGAAGTTTTAAGTGATGCAAGACCACGTTGTAGGGCAAGCCTGTCTCTTTAGCAATCGTTTTCGAGTCTGAAGAGGACTTTTCAAGAAAATTCAGTATTAAGGTTCGAGCCTTCAACCCTAGCCTTACGTTTCTAAAGTCTGTTAGGTAAGCGTTTGGGTGGTACTCCTCCCTGGGCATGCCCTATCAAAACAATTTTTGTAATGAGGGTATAGAAAAGGTTTCACTTTAGGCAAAGCTTGTTAGGCTAATTTGTTTTGGCTTTTTACCCTCAAAAAGCGATTTAATCTCCTCCCTCACAAGCAGAATTCGTTGACCATAGTAGCGCGGTAAGTCATACTTCTTAATTATGTGCTCAGCAGCCTCAAGATACTTTTCTATGCCGCCTCGATAGACTGTTAAGGTTAGTTCTCCACCACATGTTGGGCATTTACCTCGTAGTGGCAGACGTCGGAATCGTTTATTGCAAGATTTGCAGCGGAAACCTTGCATTGAAAAAGCCCGAAGATTTCCGGCAATGTCTCGGATGAAATGCTTTGTTAAGACTTTTAGGGCGACTCTTTTGGCGTCCACAGCCTCAATTTTCTCTGCAAGCGCCAATTGTCCGTTAAGTTTTTCGACCATTGTTTTGAAACGTTTGTAAGCGCTTTCCTTATTCCCCACATTAATATTGGAAACGGGAACCGTAAAGCGGTAGCCTTCATATTGC
>JAWCNH010000099.1:0-4271 GCA_038848765.1 Bathyarchaeia archaeon | reverse complement strand
AACTTAGCCATATACTCCTGCTCTTCTGTTCTTATTGCTCCGTTGAAGAAGCATACGTCTATGCTTTTGTCTGGCATGTTTTCTACGTCTTTGTATTTGATGTCCATGGCGACAGGCCAAAACACAATGTCAGCCAAGCCCACAACATCCAAGATTTTTTCGTTTATGTCTAAAACAGCTATTTCGCAGCCTCCGCAACTCGCCGCCCAATAGAAAGCAAACTTGAGCTTATTCATATGTATGCGCCTCTACAATGTTGATAGGATTTTTGTTGGGTCAACCCTCAACTCTTTTAGGGCTAATTCTTGTGGGTCTATTCCCATGGCGATTCCTAAAAGTTGCGGGTAATGCAAAACTGGGATGCCGAATGTTTTGTTGAACATGCGTTCCATTCGAAGCTGATTGGTGTCAAACATCATGTGACAGAAGGGACAAATCGTAATGAGAGCTTGGGCGCCAACAGCTTGAATGTTTGAAAGCTTGGCTCCAGACAATTGAAGGGGAATCTTCTCGTTCACGCCAGCTATGGGAGCTCCGCAACATTGGGTCTCATCCATGTAATCTAAGCATGTTGCACCCGTGACTTCGATTAGGTTTTTAAGCATTTTTGGGTCTTCGGGATCGTCAAAGCCCATGTATTCCTTTGGACGCAAAACATGGCAGCCATTGTGTTCAGCAACTTTAAGATTTGTCAAAGGCTTTTGTATAGCGTTTTTCAGCCTTTCCAAACCTATGTCTTCAATGAGAACTTGAATCATGTGTTTAGCTTGTATGGTGCCCTTAAATTCTAAGCCGACCTGTTTTAGGATGCCGTTGATTTTTTCTTTGAGTTTCTTGTCTTCTTTCAACATTTTATTAACCTTGTTTAATGTTCCAGCGCAGCCTGGGCAAAGTGCCATAATGTTCAAGTTTTGTTTTTCCGCTTGGCAAAGGTTTCTCGCCGCCAAAACTAGCATCATTTCGTGGCTTACAGGGTCCATGGGTAATCCGCAGCAGTTAAACTCTGGCATGTCGACCAGTTCGACGCCGAGTTTTTGGAAAACTTTCCTCGTGGAGATTTCGTAGGCTGAGACACGGTAGGGTATGGCGCATCCGAGAAAGATTAGATATTTCGATTCTGGCATTTCAACTCCTCCCAGCTTTTTCCATTAGCTTCTTAAAACCGACAAGTTCGGCGAGTTTCATTAATTCGTCAGACTTTCCCATAGGTAGTGGGGGCAAGCCTAACTCTTCTCTTTTCTTTATTCTCAAATCTGGTATCTTGTAAGCGTAGCCGCTTTGCAATATGCTTGAGCCTAATTCTTTGAAAACCAAGGGCATGTAACCCTTTTCAACCGCCAAGTTTCGCAAAACTCGCAGAACACTGGCAACTTCTACGCCTTGTGGACACCTGTCAGTGCATGTGAAACATGCGGCGCAAAGCCAAAGTGTGTCGCTTGAAAGCACCCTATCTCTTAATCCAAGCTGAGTCATTCTTATTATTTGCCTAGGTCTATACGTGTCGCTGAAACGGGCAACTGGGCAGTCGGATGTGCATGTGCCACATTGGAAGCAAAGCATTAATTTTTCTGCGCCATGCATCTTGCTAAGTTCGTATTTGAATTTCGTGTCGATTTCTGAAGCCTTTATTCCTTTTCTTTCTGTTTCACTCATTACGCTTTAACCTCCATTTTCTTTAACGGATTCGGTCCGAGCTTTTTTATTTGTTCAACCATTTCTCTAACTATTGCAGCGAATCTGTCACCTTCGCTTGCTGAAACCCATTCCAAACGCACACGTTCGGGTTCAATCCCAAAATCTTGCAAAAGCTTTTTTAAAAGAGTTACCCTTTTTAGCGCCTTAAAGTTTCCACTCATATAATGGCAGTCTGAAGGCAAATGGCATCCAGCCACAAGCACGCCGTCAGCACCGTCTTTGAGGGCTTCGAGAATAAACACTGGGTCTATTCTGCCACTGCACATTACACGAATAATTCTTACGTTTGGGGGATACTGAATCCTGCTGACGCCAGCCAAATCCGCGCCCGCATAACTGCACCAGTTGCAGAGAAAACCAATAATTTTCGGTTCAAACTCTTCGGCTGTCATGCTTTCACCTCTTGCAAAGCTGCTCTAACTTGAGCCAGTATTTCTTCCGTGGTGAAATGTCCCATTGTGATGGCTTTTGTGGGACAAGCAGAACCGCAGACGCCGCAGCCTTTACATAACGCTTCAATCACGTGCGCCGTCAACTTGCCATCCTTCTCTTTTATTTCTATTGCGCTATAGGGGCAGAGATATTCACAGATTCTGCATCCGCTACATAAATCTTCGTTTACGTTGGCTATGATGCCTTCCATTTCCAAAGTGGGCTTCGAAAGTATGGTAGCCGCTCTTGCTGCAGCAGCGCAGGCTTGAGCGATGCTCTCGTCCAAGTATTTGGGCGAATGCGCCATTCCGCAGAGAAAAACACCTTCTGTTGCGAAGTCTACTGGTCTAAGTTTCATGTGGGCTTCAAGGAAATAGCCGTCTTTTGTTAAGGGAACCTTAAGCATTTCAGCCACCCGTTTGTTATCTGGGTTTGGAACTGTAGCTGCACTCAGAATAAGAAGGTCTGGTTCAATTTGAATCTCTTCGTTTAAGATTGGCTCCCAGAATGTTACTTCAAGTTTTCCATTGTTGTTTACAACTTTCGGTTTCCTTTCATCCTCATAATTTATGAACAGGACGCCTTTAGCCGCAGCCTCTCGATAATAGTCTTCCTTAAAACCGTAAGCCCTAATATCTTTATACAAAACGTAAATTTCCGTTTCTGGGCTTATTTCTTTGATTTTCAATGCGTTTTTTATCGCTTGTCCACAGCATATTCTGGCGCAGTTAGGTCTTTCTTCGTTTCTTGCCCCTACACATTGAATCATCACAACAGTCTTAGCCTTGAAGTTTCCCGTGGCAATTTTTTCTTCCAGTTCGTGCTGCGTCATAACTCGTGGGTGTTTGCCATAAAGATATTCGTTTGGCTTATATTCTGTTGCGCCAGTCGCCACGATTACTACGCCATGTTCAACCAGCCTTTCTTTGCCATTTTTGTATTTTATTTTTGATTTGAAGTTGCCGACAAAACCGTTAACTTCTACGACTTCGGCGCCAACGTGAACCTGTATTTTCTCGTTTTCCTTAACAGCATTGATTAAAGCATCCAACTTTTCCTTCGGGTTTTCATCTTTTTCCAGCAGATAGTAAATTTTGCGTAAGTGACCGCCTAACTCCTTTTCTCTCTCGACCAAGTGAACTTCAAATCCTTGTTTTGCCAGTTCTAAGGCTGCAGTCATGCCTGCAACTCCGCCGCCTATGATTAAAGCCACCGGGGTGACGCTTATCAAAGGCTTTTTTAACGGTTTAAGAAGCCTAGCCTTTGCAACAACAGAGCGCACCAAATCCTTGGCTTTTTCTGTTGCTTTTTCAGGCTCGTGCATGTGCACCCAACTGCACTGGTCTCGGATGTTTGCCATTTCAAACAAGTAAGGATTTAGCCCAGCCTCTTGAACGGTTTCTCTAAACAACGGCTCATGCGTTCTAGGAGTGCATGAAGCCACTACGACACGGTTAAGATTATGCTGCTGAATTTTTTCTCTAATTAATTTCTGAGTGTCCTGCGAACACGTGTAGAGATTAGCTTCTGCGTAAACCACGTTTGGCAAAGTTTTGGCATATTCCACCACTTCTGGAACATTCACAACTCCGCCAATGTTGATTCCGCAGTGGCAGACAAAAACGCCTATGCGCGGCTCTTCTTGGCTTATGTCCCTTTCTGGCGGATACTCCTTAACCGCAACCAGTTTTCCCCTTTCACTCGCAATCAATCCCATGGCTTTTGCAGCCGCACCGCTCGCTTGAGCAACGCTTTCCGGAATATCCTTCGGCGCGCTGAAGGCTCCGCACACGTATATGCCAGGCTTAGAGGTTTCCAGCGGGGTGAAATGTTTTGTTTCGCAGAATTTGTATTTGTTTAGGTTTATGCCTAAAACTTTGGCTAGGTTTTCCACGTTTTTCGGCGGCACCATTCCTATTGATAAGACAACCATGTCGAATTCTTCTGTTTTGGGCGTTTCATTCTCCACGTAATGAACAAAAAGGTTTCCCGTAGACGGGTCTTCAGTAATGCCAGCGACTCTTGACCTAACAAATCTTATGCCATACTCTTTTTTGGCACGGTTATAGTAATCGTCAAACTCTTTCCCATAAGCCCTCAAATCCATATAGAAAATTGTGGCATCCAACTTTGTCGGCGTATGT
>JAWCNH010000098.1:0-4323 GCA_038848765.1 Bathyarchaeia archaeon | reverse complement strand
GGCAAAATGCAACATTATCAATCTATAATCAAACTATGGCTTAACCTAAACTATTTATTCCTTAATCTCCATTAATTGCCTACTATGAAAACCGCTAAGGTAAGCTTCGAAGAGTCCATAGCAGAGGCTGTTGTTAAAACTGGAAAATGCGTCGGCTGTGGCACATGCGTGCTCGTCTGCCCCTTCAGCTGCCTCGAATATATCGAAGAAAAACCCAATCTAGTGAAGGAGTGCAAAGTTTGCGGTATATGTGCGCAGGTATGCCCCCAATATGATTTCCCATTGTCCAGAATTGAAAGTTTTGTGTTCGGAAGAGAACGGAAATCCGATGAGGCTTTTGGGGTTTACAGAAGACTTGCCTTGGCTAGGGCTAAGGATAAGCAAATTCTAGAAAAATGTCAAGATGGTGGGGCTGTAACGGCCTTACTTTTGTTTGCATTCGAAAATGGCATTATTGATGGCGCAGTAGTTGCAAAAAGTGAACTCGAAAAGCCATTTTATCCACACCCAACCATTGCTACAACAACAAATGACATCTTGATGTCGGCTGGAACAAAGTATTTCTATTCCCCTAACATCCTTGCCATAACAAAGGTCTTAGAACAAAAACTAGTTAAGGTGGCATTCGTCGGTACACCTTGCCAAATTCGCGCAATTCGAAAAATGCAGTTTACTGGACTTAAGAAATATACAGCTCCAATAAAGCTTCTGATTGGATTAGCATGTTCCGAGTGTTTTATTTATGAAAAGCTTATGAAAGAGCATATAGCTGGAAAATTAGGGGTGAACCCAAACCGCGTCAGAAAAGTTAATATTAAAGGCAAAATGCTGCTGACGATGGATTCTGAGACTGTTGCAATACCACTTGCAGAGGCAAAAAAATATGCTAGAAAAAGCTGCCACTTTTGTGAGGACTTCAGCTCAGAGTTAGCGGACATTTCAGTGGGTGGACTTGGACTTGAAGGCTGGACCTTTGTGATTATACGCACACAGCAGGGCGAAGAGCTGTTTTCCAGCGCGGAAGTAGCAAGTGCGATCACAACCAGAGAAGCGTTCACGGAGACCAATGCTCTAAACTTGCTGATCAAGCTTTCCGAAAAGAAGAGAACCGCGGCCAAAGAGCTTGCCAAATAAGTTTGGGAGCATTATCACGCGTCTGAAATACTTATAAACATTGTTTTCTAAAATATGGCTTCTAGCTTGATGCTCAAGGTGCCCCTCTTGAAAAAGGTCAGAATCGGCGTCTTCAAATGTGGTAACATTGGAACCGCTCCTTTGCTTGAGTTGCTTTTCGATGAGTTGGCCGACAGAGAGGACATAAGCGTTCGAACAGTAACGACAGGGGCGAAGATGCTGGCAGATGAAGTTGCAGAAGCCTTACCAAAGATATTTGACTTCAACCCGGACTTTATAATTTTCATTTCGCCTAATCCAGCGGTTCAAGGACCCAGAAAAGCTATGGAAATCATATCAGAAAAGAAGATTCCAAGCATATTCATTTCCGACGCTCCGGGTAAACGCTTAAAAGAGGAATTTGAAAAACAGGGCTTTGGCTACATCATAGTTATGGGAGACCCGCTAATAGGCGCAAGAAAAGAGTTTCTAGATCCCAGCGAAATGGCAATTTTCAACTCGAACGTGATAAAAGTGTTGGCGATCACAGGCGTTTACAAAATGGTTTATCAAGAAATTGACCGAATTATCCATTGCTGCAAGGAAGATATAGCATTTGAGCTGCCACGTTTGATTATAGACACGGACAATATCAGAGATAACTCCGACTTTAGGAATCCATATGCCCTTGCGAAGGCATTGGCAGCTTACGAGCTAACGAAGAAAATTGCTGAGATAAACACGAGGGCATGCTTTATGGAGAAAGAGAAGGATAAGTATATTCCATTAGTTGCATGTGCCCATGAAATTGCTCAAGTTGCAGCGGGTCTCGCTGAAGAGGCTAGGGAAATTGAGAAATATTCTGATTCGCTTGTTAGGAGACCCCACTCTAAAGAGGGCAAATTAAAGTTTAAAGATAAGTTGATGTTGCCTCCCGCCTTTGATGAAGAGATTTATCAGAAATGGCTTAAGACATTGAAGCGACCGTCTTAGCTTTTGTATATACGTTATTAATACATATATATGATATTTCGAATAAGTATATATTTTCGCCCTTTAATTTAAGTATTAGGTGAAATAAAATGGAAGCTCTTGAAATAAAGCCTTTAGAAGGAAAAACATTAAGGGTCATAATAGTTGAGAAAGAATACAGCGAACCATTCTGGATTGCGGAACCCACAAACAATCATACGCCCAAAAACATCCTTTCATCCAGATTTAAGCCATCCGTTGCCTTCTGCAACTTCTTCGAAAAACTAATCGATGAGGTTAGACCAGACTTCATAACAGAAGAACTGGGAAACCGTTCACCCAAAGAGTTCAACGAAGCCAATATTCTCGCCCAAATAAGTGAAAAAGCGAAAATTCCATTCTTCGCAGTTGATGTCAACGAAAACGCGAGGGGCTATATCGCCACCCTCATTGAAGAAAAAAGACAGCTAAGAGATAAAATATTGAAAGCTTTGGAAGAACTGCCCGAAAACAGCGTTGAAAAAGAGTACTTGATAGCTTATGGGCAATGCTTACAACAGGAAATTGAAGATTTAGAGCGCGAAGCGAAGTTTTCAGTTAGGGAAAGCTGGATAGCCATGGGCATTCTTGAAAAAGCCAGAAGCATGGAAAAAACAGATATAACATGCCTGCATATATCAAGTCCAGAACACGTAAGCGGCATCAAAAAGCTTTTAGAGTCCGTTGATGTCGATGTAGAAACAATTCAGCCGACAAAAAAGTTGATCTTCACAAAGGAGAAGGCTCCAATGGCTGAAATTGAGGATTTACTTAAATCGGTGCAGATACAAGTCAAACCAGTTATTAGGACGTCATCTGAAGAGGCCCCATACATCCTTTTCTTCCTAGACACAGACAAGAGAGCAAGCCCATTCGACATTTGTATGGCTTATGACGCCGGATTCAGCGTGGTAGTTCCATACGAAAACGTAACTACCGAGGAAGCCAAGAAAATAGTGCAAGACGCCATCTTCTCTAGAGACCCAAAGGGGATTAAGCGCACATGCTTCTTCATAGGCGGAAAAGACATGGAAAAAGCTGAAGAAGTCTTAAAAGTTGTGCGTGAAACCATGTTCCCGCCATTCCAAGCCAACACCATAATCGACCCGGCCGGCGCCTACACAACGGCTGCAGCCATGGTAGCAAAAGTTGAAGACGCCATAGCAAAAGCCAAGCTTGGAAACTTGAAGGATAAAAAAGTAGCAGTTTTTGGCACGGGAGCCGTTGGAAGGGTTGCAGCTATTTTGTTGGCTAAACTTGGATGCTCTGTCAAGATTGTCAGTCCAAACCCTGACAGAAAGGATGGTGATGAGTACATTTCAAAACTAGCTGCTCTGCTTCGCGAAAGGTACGGCGTGGAAGTCGAAGGAGTTTTTGCTCCAACACCAGAAAAAAAGGTCGAAGTTTTAAACGACGCTGACGTCATTTTATGCGCTTCCGTTGCCGGCGTCCGTATAATAACCAAAGACATGCTGAAATCTGTAAAGTTTGTCAAAATCATAGCTGACGTCAATGCTGTTCCTCCGCTGGGAGTAGAAGGAATGAAACTTGACGACGACATGAGGGAATTTGCTTCAGGAATTTTCGGCATAGGTCCACTAACAATTGGGCGGCTTAAATATAAACTTGAACGCGAAATCCTGAGGGAAGCCCGAAGAAATGGTAAAGGAACAGTCTATAACTACAACTATGCAATGGAGTTGGCAAGAAAAATACTCAGAGGCGAACTTCCAGCGGCAAAGCTTGCAGTTACCGTTAGTTACCCTCCAAAGGAACGAAAGTGACTCGCAACTAAAGAGTTAAGAGGGAACCTTAAAGGATTGGTTGATGGTAATTTCTGCAATGTCCGCTGAATACTCCGCAATACGTTGAATACTATCTCTTATAGAACAGCATGCACAAATGACCTCTGTATCTTTCTCCCTCAAAAACGCCAGGGATGCTATTTCCCTATCCAATTTCTCGATTTTAGCTTGATTTTCAATAACCTCATTTGCTGTTTTCACATCTTTTGTGAAGAGAGAATTTACCGCGTTATCGTAAAGCGTTAATGCGTCGCACCCGGCGGAATACATTTTCTCTAACAGGGGTTTTGAAACTTCTTTTCCGCCTCCTTCCATCATTATTACATGCTTTGCCACATTAGCGGCTTGATCTGAAACCTGTTCAACGCGATGAATAAGCGTCTGATAATCCAAA
>JAWCNH010000097.1:0-4373 GCA_038848765.1 Bathyarchaeia archaeon | reverse complement strand
ATCATGGCCAACACTGCTTCATGATTGCCAAAGCGAAGGTCCAATCCGCCAACATCATCTTTAGAAAGGATTCCATGCTCGTAAAGGTCCATGGCGAAGCTTACGATTACGCCAGCGCTTATGCCATCTATACCATAATAGTTGCAGAGAGACATAGCCTTGATAATGGCGTCTAAGCGGTCTACGCCGCAGTTTGGTCCAAGCGCCCATAGAGTTTCATATTCCATGCGTGTTGTCGTTCCCTTGTATGGGCCTTCTGGCACAACGGCAATGTGTTCGCAGCGCATGGCGCATGTTGCGCAACCAATTATTTTCGCTACGAAACGTTCGTTTAGGTATTCGCCGCTTACTTTCTCTGCACCGTCGAATGTTGCCCTTGTGAAGTTGTTTACAGGTAAAACGCCCAGTTTCTGTAAGACAAGAACGTTCTCCGGAGTTCCAAGCGTGCGGTATTTGCGTGTGGCTGGTCCCTTCATTCTTTCATGAATCATTTTCACGAATTCTTTGAATTCTTCTGGCTTGGCAACCGCTACGTCTTTTGTTCCTCGGACTGCCACTGCCTTTAGGTTTTTTGAACCCATGACTGCGCCTAAGCCTGTTCTTCCAGCTGCCCTTGTTGAGTCGTTGATGATGCATGCACAGCGGACAAGTTTTTCGCCTGCTGGTCCAATGGCTGCCACTCGTATATAATGGTCTTTCAACTCTTCCCTAATGGTTTTCTGCGTGTCTTCCGGAGACTTGCCAGCCAAATGTGAAGCGTCCATTATTTGAACTGAATCATCATCAATCCACAGGTAAACCAGTTTTTCCGCTTTTCCAGTGAATATGATGGCATCGTATCCAGCCCTCTTAAGTTCTGCGCCGAAGAATCCATGCGCTTTCGCTTCACCTACTCCGCCTGACTGGGGCGATTTTGAAACAACTGCGTAGCCGTTGCCAGCCGTAGGTCCAACAGTGCCAGTTAAGGGTCCAGTGACGAAAATAAGCGGGTTTTCTGGGTCAAAAGCGTCAACGCCTGGCTTTGAATTGTCTAGGAGTAGTTTTATGCCTAAGCCTATGCCGCCGATGAATTTTCTGGCTAGTCTTTCGTCTAATGGTTTAGTCTCAGCTTTTCCAGTTGTTAGGTCCACATGTAATATTCGTCCTGCATAGCCAAACAAGGTTGCTCCTCCAAATTTTAGTCTAAGAGAAGATATGTGATTAAGGTAGCTTTATATTAATTTATTGTTTTCTGAGCCTTTCCTTTCGGTTTTCTTTCAAACGGTCTAATATCCGCTATAGGTGAGGCAAACCAAATAAGTGAAACTCTGAAAATATTTAGAAATCGATAAATATATTTTAATTCAAATAATTAAATAGAATGGCTTGACCATGGTGTCTAGCTGTGAAGGTGAAGGTTGAGTATCTAGGTTTCATCAAAAATCTTCTAAACAAACGCCTAGAAGAGTTTGAGTTATCCGAAGGCGCTTCGCTTTCCGAACTGCTAGCAAAGATTTCAGAAATGTATGGCTCCAAATTCAAAAAAGAAGTTTACGAGCCAGGGCAAAGGGACGTGAAATACGGATTCGTAGTGACAGTAAACGGCGTTTTAATGGATCAGCTTCAAGGAGTGGACACGTGTCTCCGTGATGGTGACCATGTTGTTTTGATGTCGCTGATGAGCGGAGGCTAAACTTCTAACATTATTTCCATTTTTGTCAGGTTGTTGCATCCAGTTTTTCTTATTTCCACTATGTCTTCAATTCTTACTCCGCCAATCTTTGGGTCGTATAAGCCTGGCTCTACTGTTACGATGTTGTGTTCTTTTAAGGGAAACTTGTAAACTTCGTTCATTGATGGGCCTTCATGGATTTCTAAGCCTACGCCGTGTCCCAAGCCGTGGGTGAAGCCTTTCTCTATTTGTTTTCCACCCCTAGACGTTTCATAACCCGCCTTTTCAAGTATGTTGCAGCAGAGATTATACATGTCGCTTCCCAAAACTCCCTCGTGCAAAGCGTCGATGCAAGCGTTTTTGGCTTCTAAGACGGTTTCGAACATTTTTTTGACATCTTTTGAAGCCTTTCCTTTCACAATTGTTCTGGTCATGTCGGAAAGGTAGCGTTCCCGCATGCCTTTTGCAAAAACGTCTAAGATGATTGGCTGGTTCGCCTTCAACACGTCTTGAGGCATGCCTGCATAATGTGGGTCAGCTCCAGCTGGTCCACAGGCTACTATGATTTCTTCTTCGGTGATGCAGCCATGTTCCAGAAGCTTTTGTGCAATTATCATTCTTATTTTGCCTGCTGTTAGCGGCTTCTTTTTCCCATTTTCTTTGTGGACTAGAATGTTTTTGGAGTTTGTTTCGCTGTTTGCTATGGTTGAGATGGCTTCTGCTGTTGCTTTTTCCATGGCTTCTTGAACCTTTTTTATTTGGGCTATTTCATCCGCCTCTTTGGTTTCTCTTGCCTTCTCAACAATGTCAAACATGGGTTTTACTTTTAGGCTTTCGTTTCTGAAGGCGTCTAGGATTATGGCTGGGAAATTGTAGGGTACGCATATGGTTTTTTCTTTGCCTAAATCTTTCTGCGCTACTGTGACCAAGAAGTTTAGGAGTCCTTGTCTTGGTTCTTTGGCTGCTTTTATTATTTCTAGCATGTTGTAGTCTACGTAGGATTTCACGTTTTTTATGATGGCTTCTTTTTTGGCTCTTGGGTATTCCATGGAGTTAACTATCATTGTTGGCTGGGAGTCCGTCTCTTTTATTATTATGAAGGGGTCTGGGGCGAGGAAGCGGCTTAGATAAAACATGTTTACGTTTTTGACGCTGTCGCCGTAAAGGAAGATGGCGTCTGCCTTGTTCTCTTTGAGGATTGCGTCCAAGTCTTGTCGCATGTTTTATGCTTCCTTTTGCGGTTTGTTGTAGGAAGGCTTCTAGCAAATAAAAATGTTGCTGAGAAAAGGGGCTGTTTCCCGCTGTTGAGGCTTGGAGGGAGTGAGCGTTGAGCCGCCAAGAAAACGTTTAAAGGCGCCTTTTATGAGAGGAGGATGGATGTTTGTTTTGTCGCGCCTTTTCTTGGCCTCAACAGTTTCGGGCTTTGTGTTCAAGATGAATTATTACTTACGTCATATTTAAGTTTTGCTCCAAAGTAATTTTTTCGCCAACTATGTCTAATTTGCGTCCGTCAATTGTCTGTTCCTCATAAATTCTTGTAATATCTGAAGATTTTTCAATCCAAACCTTAACTATTTCTTTTAACAATTGATGGGGTAACTCAATAGTAACTTTTGACATAACTTAGTGTATCAATGGCTCATACCTAAATTTTTCGTTCTTCAGACATATCAAACTTTCAATTTCTTTTGCATTAGACTATTGGCAAAGTTTCACTTGTTTTTCCTCATCGGCATGGGCGAAAACCGCATTTGTCAACAAAGTTTTCCACTTAGAAAACCTAATCTTTTTCTAAAGCACATTGTTTGAAGCAAACTCTTCGAGAGGTCATTGCTGATGAATGTTACAGCGTTTAACGGAACCAAAATTTTGCTTACAGAAGAAAGATGGAAACACATAGTTTTAAGACATCCAGAACTGGAAAACAAACTAACCCTCATATTGGAAACCGTCGCAAACCCTCACGAAGTGTACATGGATGTTTCTGGAACGTTTCATGCCTTAAGAAGACTCTCAGGCGAGTTATCTGATTACCTTGTAGTTATCTATAGTAAAGAAAACAAGGAAGGCTATATAAGAACCGCTTTCTACACAAATTATAGAAGGAAAGACAGGAGGTATAAGCAATTCAAAAGGTTGAAACCCTCTTAGACATAGACATCCGAGAAGCCTTAAAAATAATAGAAAAGAAATATGGAATAAAACTGCCGAGAAAAGTCATAACGATAGATTACGGAGACGACATAGGTGACCTTTTCATAAGATTTAAACATGCAAAGACAACTCATGGAGAACCAACGAAAGACGGACAGACAATTCTACACTACGATGAAAATGGCGAAATAGTGGCAGTAGAAATCTTAAACATAACATCTCTATAAAATAGTTTAACAAGCAACCTATCAGATTTTAGACAACACACCTTGCAACTCTGCTATATTGGAAATCAGAAAATCCGACGCTTCTTCAAGTTCGTTTTTCCTTGCTTCATGCGCAACAATTCCTATTGTCGTTATGCCCAATTCTTTAGCTGGTTTAAGCTCCCTTTCCATATCTCCAATTACAATGGCTTCCCTAGGACTGCAATTAGCCAACTCAAGTGCACATTGATACAGCATTTTCCTCTGCTCATAAAAAGGAGAAAAAGGAATGAAATCCAATCCAAAATGTTTTGCAGCGACATCCCTAGCAACAACAAAATCGAAGAAGTGATTTATCCCCG
>JAWCNH010000096.1:0-4445 GCA_038848765.1 Bathyarchaeia archaeon | reverse complement strand
ATCAGCCAAGTGTCCTTTACTAATCAAAATAAATTTTCTTTTGACGAGTCAAAATCGGAAGCAAGCTTCTCATCTTAATGTTGACAAATGTAGGCTGATTTTGGTGAGCCTAGCAGCGTAAGAAGCGCAACTCTTCCTTCTGTAAAGCTCAAACACTTATTTCGGATTCATAAAGCTAATTAATAAAGCCAAACTAGAGAGAAAACACTTAAACTAGAAATACGCTTTAAATATAGTTTAGGGAAAGTGAAACTTTTGTCCAACATAGGAAAAACCATAGGAAAAGTCTTCCATCGAGTAAAGAAAACACAGGAAGAAAGCAAAGAAATGCAACAGCAAAACGTGACAATGCCCACGCCGAAGGTTTACTTGAAGGCTTTGCCACTTCATAACCTATCGGATGTTGAAATTGTTAAGCGGGAAGTCAAATCTGGAAACATCCTAATTCTAAGGATTAGCCCCCTCGCCAAAAAAAGTATAGAAGATGTGAAAAAGGCTGTTGACGAACTTTGCGAGTTTACTCAAGCCACGGGCGGCGACATTGCCCGTTTAGGCGAAGAGAGGGTTGTTGTCACTCCTTCTACTGTGAGGATTTGGAGAGAAAAAACCGCCATACCAAAAGAAGAAGCGCCTACAGCAGCATAGACTCTCTATCGCAGCCTTATTGTTTCTAAAATTTCAGGCGCTATACTTTCAATTTTGTATTTTCTTCTAAACACGTTTGCCATGCTAAGGCATTTCGCCTTTTCGCCATGGCAAACAATGACTCTTTCTGGTTTAGGTGTAATACGCTGAACATAATTGACAATCTGCCTCCTATCCGAATGCCCAGAAAATCCTTCAATAGACTCGGCACGCAACTTTACTTTTATGATTTCAATTTTCCCTTCACTGTTTAATATGGGTGTTTCTGTAAGTCCCTTCTGAACTCTGCGTCCCAATGTGCCTTCAATCTGGTAGCTTACAAAGATTAGGGTGTTTTTCTCGTCTGAAGCTAAATGTTTGAAATATTCAATTACAGGTCCGCCTTCAAGCATTCCTGAAGTTGCCATGATGATGCATGGGTTTCCTTCAATTACTTCTTCTCTGGCGCTTGGATGCTCAATTATCGTGAAGTATTCCGACTCGAAAGGATTGACGCCTTCATGCAAAATGCGGTTCCTCACTTCCTTGGCCAAATATTCTGGATAAGCCGTGTGGATAGCTGTGGCTTCTGAAATCATGCCTTCGATGAATACTGGGGCTTCTTGAATAGCTCCCCGCCTCATATACTCATCAATAATCAACAGAATTTCTTGAGCCCTTCCAACCGCAGGCACGGGAATTAAAACTTTCCCTTTACGATTCAAAGTTTCGTTAATAACTGCTGCGAGTTTTTCTTCTGCTTCTGTCCGTGAAGGCATAAAGTCTTGGGCGGCGCCATAAGTGCTTTCTGTTATTACTGTTTCCACCCTTGGAAATTCTGTGACTGCAGGCTCGAGAAGCATGGTTCTGGCATATTTGAAGTCGCCAGTAAAAACAATGTTATGCAGTCCCTCACCAATATGCAAGTGCACTATGGAAGAGCCTAAAATGTGTCCGGCATTATGCAATGTTAAACGGACGTCTGGGGCAATGTCGGTGACGGTGCCATAACGAAGAGGCATGGTATGCAAAACGCATTCTCGCACATCCTTCTGGTCGTAAGGCGCCATCGTGCCCTGCTTGCTTAAAACATCCAAATAGTCAAGCTGAAGCAGGCTCATTAAGCTGGAAGTGGGCGCTGAACAATAGACTGGGCCATCATATCCATATTTGAAGAGGAAAGGCAGGAAGCCGCAGTGGTCCAAATGTGCATGGGTTATGACAACTGCGTCAAGCGAATCGAGGTCGAATTGGGGAACATCCAAACGGGGAAAAGCTTCTAGCGGGGTGGCTGCGCCGGGGTTTATTCCACAGTCTAGGAGCACTTGGCTTTCTCTTGTTTGCACGAGTATGGCTGATCTTCCTACTTGTTGGAAACCTCCTAAAGCGGCTATTCTTATGTCTCCCACATCGTATGTTGGCGGTCTGAAGATTCTTTCGCCCACGGTTCTCAGTATTCTTTCCCGTTCTTTGCTTTCCGAGTGTAGAAAATGTCGCATGTGAGCCATTATTTTTGATGGTAAAGGTGGGCTTCTAAGTATTTTTGGTCTCCATTTTGTTCTTTTGACTATTTCGTTTAAGATTACGCCGTTTTTTCCGATTACGAGTCCCGGTTTTTTTGCTTCTATTATTACTTCTCCTAGGCTTGGGTCGAAGTTTATGTTTGTGATTTCTGCTTCTGGCGGAACAACTTCGCCAACGATTTTTTCTGTTTCCTTTTCTGGCAGTCTTACGGATGGGTCTGAGCGCACTACGATTCTTTTTCTTATTAGGTTGACGATGTCAGTTACAATGGAGCTTTGTTCAATTAGGATTTCCGGTCTTTTCGTGTAGACTGCGAGGGTTGGTCCTTCAAATTCTATTCTTGTAACTTCGGCTTCGCTGGGAACATGCTCTAACACGTATTGGCTTATTTCCACCTTCGATTTGCTCGTTGCTGCCACGATTTTCGCTCCTTAGGAATCATTTCAGAATCTTTTGTTTCTCTTCTTCGTTCAATTCTCGATAGCCTTCTTTGCTTATGATGGCGACGTCAAATCCTTCTCCGCTGGCTGTGTCTCTTTTCATGGCGCTATCAACTGCTCTCACAACAACTGGCAACAACTGCTCTATTTCAGCATCTTCCTTATACTGATCTTCCAGAACGCCATAGGCTATTGGCGAGCCAGAACCAGTTGCCACACATTTCTCTTCAGTAACGCTTCCAAACGGGTCTAAAGCAAAAATGTGTGGTCCAGTATCGTCAACGCCACCGATTAAAACTTGCGTAAGCAAAGGTGCAAGCCGCGATGAGAAGAGCAGATTTGACACGAGTCTAGCAGCTGCGCTTATGGGCATTGGGCGACGCATATTCAACCTGTACAGCTGTGCATTCGCCTTCAAAATGTCAACTGTCCATTGGGCGTCTGCGACTGTTCCAGAAATTGTCATGGCAAGGTGATCGTCTATCTGGTAGATTTTTTTGCCTTTTTTATGTGCTACAAAGTATCCCATGGTTACTCGAGTGTCTGATGTGAGGATGACGCCGTCTTTGCATACGACGCCTATCGTAGTTGTCCCCTTAAGAGCTAATTTGTTATATGTTTCCCGCATTGTTTTCTCCTCGAAAATTGAAAACGGCACGGTCAATATTTCTTAGGAAGCTACTGGTATCTCTTCATAACCGACTAGTTTAAAAATGTTTCGAACATTAAATACTCAATTAATGTTTCAGCATGGTTGTCTATGTCCATGAAGTTTCATTGCATGCAGCTTCCTAGAGAAGTTATCGTCGGAAGAGGAACCCTAGAGCTTATTGGCGAGGTTTGCAAAAAACTCGGTTATACTCATTCTGCTTTCCTAGTGGTTGGTCCCCACACATTGGATATTGCTGGACGAAAAGTTTTAGATTTATTGGAAGAAGAAAAGATTAATGTGGAATATTTTGTTGTGAACTCTTCCACGGTTGAGGATTTAGTCAATGTGCAAGCTAGGTTAAGGGAAGTTAAGCCTGAAGTTGTTTTAGGAATTGGAGGGGGCACAAAGATTGACGTTGCAAAGCTTAGTTCTGCACGTTTAGGTATTCCTTTCATAAGCGTTCCCACCACGGCTTCGCATGATGGAATCGCAAGCCCCCTAGCCTCTCTTAAAGGGTTGGAGAAGCCTTACTCCATCATGGCGCAGTCTCCCATGGCGATAATTGCTGACACAAGCATAATCGTCCAATCGGCACACCGCCTAATAGCAAGCGGCTGTGGAGATGTCATGGCAAAATTCACGGCAGTCCGAGATTGGAAATTGGCGCACCAAGTGAAAAATGAGTATTATGGAGAATACGCTGCAAGTTTAGCCCTAATGAGCGCCAAACTCGTCGTCAAAAACGCAGATTTAATTGGCGCAGGCGACGAAGAAGGGTTAAGAGTTTTATTGGAAGCTTTGATAAGTTGCGGAGTTGCCATGAGCATCGCAGGCAGCAGCAGACCATGCAGCGGCTCAGAACACCTTTTCAGCCACGCCTTAGACATGGTTTCTCCAAAACCAGCGCTGCACGGAGAACAATGTGGCATAGGAACAATTTTGATGGCATATCTTTACCACATGAATTGGAAAAGACTAAAGGAAACTTTAGAAAAAATCGGCGCTCCCACAACAGCTAAGCAATTAGGCGTAGAGCCAGAACATGTTTTAGAAGCGTTAGTTAAGGCTAGAACAATACGTTCAGAACGCTATACAATCTTAGAGGAAAAACTTCTGGATTACAGTTGCGCCGAAAAAATAGCAAAGAAAACCGGTGTGATAGAATAATTATGTGGATAATGCTTTTAGGTTTCTGTGAGTATGAT
>JAWCNH010000095.1:0-4514 GCA_038848765.1 Bathyarchaeia archaeon | reverse complement strand
ATAAAGATGTGATAGCCATTGCTGGAACAGGCAAGGGCGCTGACACCGCGCTCATCATAAAGCCAGCCAACACCTCAACCTTCTTTGACTTGAAAATTAAAGAAATAATAGCCAAACCAAAAAACTTCTAATAACATTAACTTTGGAGATTAACTGTTTCAAATTTTCACAGAAAAAGGGGGAAATTTTATAGCGTATTTTACCTAGGAATTGGATAGGGCCAATAGGTTTTCTGGTAGTATGCAGTGATTGTGATATCTGTGCTTATTGTTAACATCCTTGGATTTGCTGTTGTTCCGTCTTCCCAGTGCTGAAATGCATATTTATATTTAAGAGACCAGAAAACTTGTGCAACTTCAACAGTATGGTCACCCTTTATCACTGCGTAACTTCTGCAAGAGTATCCCACAAACTCGCCGTCTATATAAACTTCTGCCATCCCAACATCCATATTGTATTGATCTTTCGCACTAACAGTAAGTCTTGCTAGTACTGAAATTGCCTTGGTAGCATTGACTATGCCGTTACCCCGAATATTTTCTGCGCCATACCTATAAGAGTTGTATGTGTTCGCAAGGTCGTTGTTAAGTTCCGCTGTAGATTTCAGTATATCCTTTACTTGTTTGGGTGTTAATTCTGGATATTTCTGTATCATTAAGGCTGCTATTCCTGCAACCATTGGAGTAGCGGCACTTGTACCGCTTGCGGTTCTATAATAGTTACCAGATGTTTGCCATAGATGATAGCAAGAGATAATGTCTTTTGCTGGTGCTACTACGTCTGGTTTTGTTCTCGGGTTGGATGTTGTGTTTGTTGGTCCAGCACGACTAAAAATAACATTTCGGTATCTTACATCGTTGAACAATGCTTTTCCTCTCCACATTGTATCATCGGCTATGCTTGGGGTATTTTTGTCATCTATTCCTCCAACTGCAATAACATTGAAGGCAGCAGCGGGGCTTGCTGGTGGGCGAAAGGCTAGCCAACCTCCAGCTGGTAAACCACGTGGAGTCTCGACATCTAAGTCTTCAAGTACAAGGTTGCCTTGTGCAACGCATACTACTAAGCCCGCTGCTACTGCATCATCAGCAGCTTGACAAATCTCACTCGTGCCATCATCTTCATAGGGAGGATCTTGGCCGTATAATGGAGGGTAATAATAGATAGTTCCTAGACTCATGCTTACAACACGTATATTAAACTGTGCACGATGGGATATCACCCAATCGATTCCATTAATTACCCATCGAATTTCTCCCCATCCACCCGAATTTAATACCTTGACATTTACGAGGTTAGCTTTAGGTGCTATGCCCTTGTAAGTTCCATTGCTGGCTTGACCAGTTCCGGCGGCAATGCCTGCAACGTAAGTTCCATGCCCGTAGTAGTCATTTGGATCTTCATTTGGAACAAATGATATTTCGTAGATAACTTTTGGATCAGTTGTTGATGGATCATCATCAAGATCGTCCAAATCTGGATGCGTCTCATCTATTCCGGTGTCTAATATGGCAATAGTAACACCTTCACCATCTACATCATATGTAGCACGGGCTTGAGAAGCGCTAACTGTAGAAGATGCAACATCTAGGAACGCTTTCACTTTGGCTTCACCGTCTCCGATGTGTTTAACCAAAGGATTTGAAGCTAGTTTTTCTACACTAGATGCTTTAGCTTTGACGAGAATCACGGGAAGCGAATCTAAGACGTCAAGGTTTTTTATGTCCGCATAATTCTTCAATGTATCGGCGAGAGCGTGTTTTGCTTTATTATCTTTGGCACGAACAACTAGTGAGATTTCCCTGTCTGGAGCGTTTTGGATTAAATTTTGCACTTTGTCTTTAAGCCAAGGCTCTAGTTTTCTGTTTTGGTCTTCTACTAGTGAAGTTGAAAAGGTTGCATTAACTGTTGGGAGAGTTATTAGAAGCACAAGTGCCAAGATAACAGCGCAATATCTTGTTTTGATAGGCTTTTCCTCCTTCTTCTTTTAGATCTTCCACTATGCTGTCTTTTAGCTATAGAAATTTAACAATTTTTAAAATTTTCATGAAAAAACAGAAATATCATTTAATATCCGACTATGTTTAACTTTAACATCAGAATATAAATTTGAATTTAACAAAACATGAAATTTGCTTGGATCCATTTATATTTTCAATGGCGCCGGGAATGGGATTCGAACCCATGCGGCCCAGAAGGGCCACAGGCTTTCTGGTGTTTAGGGGGTCTCAAGGCCTGCGCATTATCCACTCTGCCATCCCGGCATTTGCTGGTATGGTTATTGTTTTGTCTGTTTAAAATGTTTTTAGGGTTTAGAAATAGAGGGGATAGGTTTTAGAGGATTCTGTTCAGAAGGGTGTAGCATGTTTGTGTTTTGGTGGTGTTTTTGTGGTCTTTTGGGTATGTGTATTCTTCGTCGATTTCGATTGGTTCTGCTGGTGTTTCTTCTATTTCTTTTTGTGCACTTTTTGTTTCTTGTATAATGTGCCTTAAGGCTTCTCGGATTTCGAGGCAGAGGCGTGCTCTTTCGCTTGGCGGTAAGTCCATTAAATCTACTTTTTCTTCTAATTTTTTAAGCCATCCTGCCATGGTTTTCGGCTCCTTGCCATGTTTATATCGTAAATCTTAATATATCACTTATTTCTAGTTTCGACATATATCCGCAAACGACTGGAAACATCAAACATTTAAACCCCGAAGCAGTAAAAACTTGGGGGCGAAAGAAAATAACGAAATGCCAACAATGCGGCAAAGAAACTTTCCTTCCTTTTCAATGTCCATACTGTAAAGGCTATTTCTGTAGTGAACATAGATTGCCGGAAAACCATAATTGCCCTGAAAAGTGGAGGGCTAGGGTTCCAAAGAAGGTGGAGACTGTTCCTTTCACTGTGGAGGCGAAAAGCCCTTACGAGTATGTAATCACTTATGCGCCGACGCTTCGTCCCAGAAAGGCTATATGGTTTAGCACAACTGAGCTTAAACATTTGGCGATAGGAACATTGCTTGTTATGGCAATAGGCTTAAGCTGGATGCTTTTTTCGAATGCTTCTGACCTGCTTTCGGTGATTTTGGCTGTTACGTTTACCGTTTCTTTTCTTTTGCATGAAATTGCGCATAAAATAACTGCTCAAATTTATGGGCTTTGGGCGGAGTTTAGGCTTACTTTGTTCGGCGTCCTAATCACAGTAATTTCGATTTTTTCTTTTTTCAAAATAATTTCGCCCGGCGCCGTCATGATAAGTGGGTATGCTAGTCGGGAAACGGTTGGTAAGACTGCTCTTTCTGGACCTCTCACGAACATTTTGATTGCTTTGGTATGCATATGTGTAGGCTTAGTGACGCCGAGTTTCCCTTTAATTTGGGTAGTCGCCGTTTTTACTGCTTGGATTAATGTTGTGATTGCTTTGCTTAATCTGGTTCCGTTTGGAATTATTGATGGTTACAAAATTTTTTCGTGGAACAAGAAGGTATGGGCTTTGGCTTTTTTGGCTGCTATTCTTTTAACGCTATTTGTTTTGTTTTACTTTAAAGTTTTCCTTCTTTTCTAAGGGTGGTTATACGAGTTCTACGCTGACGTAGACTTCTTCTGGCACTCTTATTCGCATGATTCTTCGCATGACTCTTTCTTCAGCATCTATGTCAATTAGGCGTTTATGTATGCGTAGTTCCCATTTGTCCCATGTTGATGTGCCTTCTCCGCATGGAGACTTCAAAACTGGAACCCGCAGTTTTTTCGTTGGCAGTGGAAAAGGCCCAACCATTTTGACGCCTGTTTTTTCGGCGATGGATTTCAGTTCTTGGCATACCTCTTCCAGTTTCTTGTAGTCTGTGCTTGTCAGTTTTATTCTAGCTTTTCTCACCATCGCCGAATTCTCCAGTGCTCTTTTATCCATTCCTATAGGTTTTAAATACTTTTTGGAAGACAAAGGAGTTGCGGAGTATTTAAACTTTGAAAGTTAAGGCTTTGCTTATTGACTTGGACGGAACATTGGTTGATTCAGCAGAGGCACTGGAAACGGCGGCGAAGATTGCATGGGCGTCCATAGGCATGAAGAAAGGTGATGGAAAAATCGGCTTGGAAATAGCTAAGCGTCTGCAACAAAACATGGCAATAAATGACTTGTTTGCTGGAATGAGCAAAGAAGCGGGAAACAAGTTTTTAGAAGCCTATCTCAAAGCATTTTATGAAGGGGCGATAGAGAAAACTAAGCCTTTCCGAAACGTGCATAAAACTTTGGAGAATCTTTCTAGGGAGTTTTCGCTCGCCCTTATTACTAGGCGACCCGTGCCCAGCAACCAATTACGCAAGGAGCTTAAACGCCATAATATCCTCAAATATTTCAAGGCGGTTGTCACAGCAAAGGAAGTCAGTAATCCGCAGCCCTCGCCAGAAATTATTTTTAAGGCTGCTGGAAAGCTTGGTGTTTCGCCTAAGGAATGCGCTGTGGTAACCGATTCGCCTATAGACATTCAAGCTGGAAAAGCGGCGGGTGCTAAAACAATTGCTGTTTTGT
>JAWCNH010000094.1:0-4668 GCA_038848765.1 Bathyarchaeia archaeon | reverse complement strand
CAGGGCAAACTGGAAGCATCACCGTGATGTGGGAGCCTTCCGATCCACCGGGAACGTACTATATTCGTGCACGTGCTCAAGACTCTCTCGGAGCTTGGAGTGGCTGGTCTCCTTGTCTTGTAGTAAACATAAAAAGTGGATATGTAGGCGGTTGCCCCATGTTATACGTAAACAATGGCTCTGGATACGTTTATGAAGGTTTACTTAACATCCACAACATTGACGACATAGACGTTATTTTCACGCATACATTACTCAGCAAACCCGCTAGAGTAAGAGGGACACATCAACTTAAACTTGTTGAACATCCACAAACATGGTCACATATAGACCAAGTTAAGCTCTATGCCTTGCTTGAAGATGGAACCATAAAGGAATTGCCACTAATTTCTGCTTGGCACTCAGAATATGGCAATGTATTGCCAAAGCTATTGTTCAGTGACGAACGAAAAACAGAAATCAAAGGTGCAAACCACAACAATGGAATAAGCCAAAACATACATCTAAAATTCCTAGCATTACCACCAAACAAGAGAGCAACAACTTACATATTTAAAATAGAGGGAAACAATTTGTATTACAAAGAATAGAAATAAACTTTTAAACATTGCCTTCTATTTTTCATTTCCAAAACCTTAAACATGTTTTATTTTCTTCTTTCCATGGATAATGCTTTTAGGTTTCTGTGAGTATGATAGCTAATCTCTTGGAGGTCAACTTCAGAGTGTTTGACGAACAAAAACTCAGCCAAATCAAGAAAGAAAGGGAACGTTGGGAAAACACCACCGTGCCCAACTGGATTTGCCGTCATCCAGAAAGAAAAGCCAATTTTCAAAACACATCCAACATGCCAATCAAAAGGCTTTACACTCCGGAAGACATCCAAGGCTTAGACTACCTGCGAGATTTAGGGTTTCCAGGCGAATATCCATTCACCAGAGGCGTGCACGCCACAATGTATCGTGGACGCCTATGGACCATGCGCCAATTTTCAGGCTTCGGCACGGCGGAACAAACAAACCAACGGTTCAAATATCTCCTCAAAGAGGGCGAAACAGGCTTAAGCATAGCTTTTGACTATCCAACCATAACTGGCTATGATTCTGACCATCCTTTCGCTAGGGGCGAAGTTGGCAGATGCGGAGTAGCTGTTTCCTCGCTTAAAGACATGGAAATTCTTTTTGACGGAATCCCCCTAGACAAAGTAACCACAAGCATGACTATTAATGGGCCAGCCGCCATGTTGTTATCAATGTATATTGCCGTGGGTGACAAGCAAGGCGTGCCACGGGAAAAACTTGGAGGCACAACGCAAAATGACATGCTTAAAGAATTTTTCGCCCAAAAACTCTGCATTTTTCCACCCAAGCCCTCGGTAAAGCTTGTCACAGACATTATTGAATACTGTGCAAGACATTTGCCAAACTGGAACCCAATAAGCATAAGCGGCTACCACATTAGGGAAGCGGGCTCTAACGCTTTGCAGGAGCTTGCCTTCACCTTATATGATGGGATTGCCTACGTGGAATCAGTGTTAGAAAGGGGATTGAAGGTTGACGATTTCGCCCATAGGCTTTCGTTCTTTTTTGCTTCTCATAACGACTTTTTTGAGGAGATAGCCAAGTTTAGGGCTGCTAGGCGGCTGTGGGCAAAAATAATGAAAGAAAGATTCAAAGCAAAAAACCCAAGGTCCATGTGGATGCGCATGCACGTTCAAACTTCAGGCTGCACTTTAACAGCTCAGCAACCGTTAAACAACATCATAAGAGTGACAATCCAATCTTTAGCCGCAGTTTTAGGTGGAACACAGTCTTTGCATACAAATTCCTTCGATGAAGCGCTTGCCTTACCTTCAGAAGAAGCGGTTCGTGTAGCCTTGCGAACCCAACAAATAATCGCCTACGAAAGCGGCGTAACAAACACGGTAGACCCCTTAGCTGGCTCCTATTACGTTGAAGCCTTAACCAACGAAATGGAAGAGAAAGCCATGGAATACATCCAAAAAATCGACGACATGGGCGGCGTGATTCCAGCCATTGAGAAAGGCTTCTTCCAAAGGGAAATTGCAGATAGTGCTTACAAGTATCAAAGGGAAATTGACAATCATGAAAGAATCTTGGTGGGCGTCAACGACTATACAATCGAAGAAGAGGAAGTTCCAATTCCATTACTGCGTATTGACCCGAAAGTTGAAGAAGAACAAATAAAAAGGCTACAGAAATTAAGGCGAGAAAGAGACAACAGAAAAGTTAGGCAAATACTTGACGAATTGCACGACGCAGCAGAAAAGGATGTGAATCTAATGCCAATAATAATTGAAGCTGTCAAAAGCTATGCAACTTTAGGCGAAATCTGCGATGTGCTACGAAGCGTTTATGGCGAATACAAAGAATTAATAGTTGTTTAGGAGGAATAATACTTCATGAGCCAAACACGTAAAATCAGAGTGCTTGTAGCAAAGCCTGGACTAGATAGTCATGACAGAGGCGCCAAAATAGTTGCGAGAGCCTTAAGAGACGCTGGCATGGAAGTCATTTACACGGGATTGAGGCAAACACCAGAGCAAATTGTGGAAACTGCATTGCAAGAAGACGTGGACGTGATAGGTTTAAGCATTCTGTCAGGCGCCCATATGACATTGTTTCCAAAAATAATGGAATTGCTTAAAGAGAAAGGGTTAAGCGACGTTTTGGTCTTCGCGGGTGGAATAATACCAGAAGAGGATATTCCTCCATTGAAGAAGATAGGCATAAGGGAAATATTTGGACCTGGAACGCCTACTGAAACCATAGTCAAGTTTGTTCAAGAAAATGCGCCGAAGCGACAATGAAGGTGCTAAGGCTTTTTGGCTCAAATCCAACATCTCATTGAAGGAATACTTAAAGGCGACAAACGCAGCATTGCAAGGGCAATGAGTCTTCTGGAAAATGAAACGCCAGAAGCACCCAAAATTATCTCTAAACTTTACCCACACAGCGGAAAAGCACATGTCGTCGGCATAACTGGACCGGGTGGTTCGGGAAAAAGCACGCTCGTCGGAGCCTTAATTAAAGAGTTGCGCAGGCAAGGGAAAACTGTTGGAGTTGTCGCCGTGGATCCTTCCAGCCCCTTCACTGGAGGCGCATTTCTTGGCGACCGCATTAGAATGCAAGAATTCAGCGTTGACGAGGGCGTCTTCATCCGCAGCATGGCAACACGCAACAGCCTAGGAGGCTTAGCCAAAGCCACAAAGGATGTCGTGCTTGTTTTAGATGCTTCTGGCAAAGACGTTATAATTGTGGAAACCGTTGGCGCAGGACAGTCAGAAGTTGACGTGATTAAGGTTGCGCATACAGTAGTTGTTGTTTTCGCTCCAGGCTTAGGCGACGAGATTCAAGCAATTAAGGCTGGAATCATGGAAATAGGCGACATTTTTGTGATTAACAAGGCTGACCGAGAAAATGCGAACAAAGCGGTTAGCGACATCGAGGCTATGTTGAAGCTAAATTCAAAGAAAGAAGGCTGGACGCCTCCTATTGTCAAAACGGTCGCCATAACTGGAGACGGAACACCTTCGCTTTTGCAGAAAATTGAGGAACATAGAAAATATTTACAACTTGGAATGCTTGAAGAAAAACACAAAAAGAGAATTGAAATGGAGCTAATTGAAGCCATAAAAGAAAGGGTCACCAAAGCCGTGATTGAAGAGTTAAAGATGGACGGGCAACTAGAAGTGCTTAAAAATAAAATTTTGGCAAGAGAAACAGACCCCTACAGCGCCGTAAACGATGTGTTGGAAAAGAAACTGAAAATTTTAGGAAAGAGTAGGGATTGAATCCAGATGGGCAATTATAGATTGGAAAAAGGTTTGGTTCAAGTTTACACTGGCGATGGAAAAGGAAAAACCACAGCGGCTTTTGGATTGGCTTTGCGGGCTATCGGTCGAGGTTTAAAAATTTACATAATACAGTTTATCAAGGGCGGTTTTGACTATGGAGAACTTTACATCGCCGACAAGCTTCCAAACCTCACTTTGAAGGCTTTTGGTCAAGGCAAATTTATAACGGATGTTCCAGCCAGCCCAAAGGATATTAAATTGGCGGAAGAAGCTTTAGCTTTGGCTGAAGAGGTTGTAAACAGCGGAGAATATGACATCGTTATTTTAGACGAGATTAACGTTGCCCTTCACTTAAGGCTAATCGATGTTGAAAGAATTGTCAAACTTGTCAAAAACAAGCCTTCCCATGTAGAGTTGGTTTTAACTGGACGTTACGCGCCGAAGGAAATAATTGAAATTGCAGATTTGGTTACTGAAATGAAGGAGATTAAGCATCCATACATGAAGGGTGTTCCGCCGAGAAAAGGAATCGAACATTAAAATAAGCGGAGAAAAGGTGTGAGAAAAACTAAAAAGCATCCTAAATACCCTTTAGTGCCGCCAGAAGGCAAATGAGACATCTATCTTCCACGGTCAGATATTCCTAGACCGATTTTTGAGGATTTCCGCAAGATGCGAGAGAAGAAGCGCAAGTTTGATAGTATTAGGAGGCTGATGCACAAGAAAAAATTGCGTGGTTAGCTACCATAGTAGGTGGATGTTGCCGATTCTCACGTTTTTTAAATATTTTTTAGCTGTTTCATAACATTTTTCCGCGTGTTTTCGGCTTGTCGAGGGCAAGTCATCCATCA
>JAWCNH010000093.1:0-4738 GCA_038848765.1 Bathyarchaeia archaeon | reverse complement strand
ACATCTCTCCAGAAGATAAAAAACATAAGCAACTATGCCAAATAGAATATCTTTAATTGGAAAAGGACTCTGAGAGGGTAAAATTTATTGCCAAAATCTAAACAAAATCCAACAGATTTTCAACTAACCTTAGAAGAAGGGGAAACCCTAGTTAGGTTGGCTCGAAACGCAGTGAAGGAATATTTGGAAAATGGAAAGAAAATCCTTGTGCCCGAAAATGTTTCGCCAAAACTTATGCAGCCTTGCGGAGTTTTTGTTACAATCAACAGCGTCAAAAGAGGCGAGAAAGAGCTTAGAGGCTGCATAGGTTATCCCTATCCCACTGAGCCCTTAGCTAAGGCGGTTATAGAGTCCGCCATAAGCTCTGCAACTCAAGACCCACGTTTCTATCCCCTTTCTCTCCAAGAATTAAAACATGTAGTTTTTGAGGTGAGCGTGCTCACACCTCCTGAGCTTATAACCGTGGACAATCCAGCTCAATACCCGTCGAAAATAAAAGTTGGATGTGATGGGCTTATTGTGGAAAAAGGTTTTTACAGAGGATTGCTTCTGCCTCAAGTGCCTGTGGAATGGAACTGGGATGAGGAAGAGTTTCTTTGTCAATGCTGCCTTAAAGCTGGTTTGCCGCCGGATTCTTGGTTGCTGAAGGAAACAAAAATCTATAAATTCCAAGCCATCATATTCGAGGAAGAAACGCCTGAAGGGAAAGTTAAAAGGAAAGACCTAAACGGGAAATGACATGAAAGTTTTGTTTTCTCCATGTGGAGTTGGTTTAGGTCATGCTGGGCGTTGCATTCCTTTAGCCCACAAGCTCGCAGAGAAAGGCGTCCAACTTCTTTTCTCCACTTATAAGGATGCGGTGCAATATGTCAAACAAGAAGGCTTTTCAGTTGTGAAGGTTCCGCCTTTAGGCTTTAGGGTTAAACCCGACGGAACCGTGGATTTTAGGCAGACAGCCGCAAATCCCGGTCCATTTTTTGCCTCTTTCACTTTGATGAGGCAAATTAATGCTGAAATAAGGGTTATGAAATCCTTCAAGCCAGACGTGGTTGTTTCTGACTCAAGGATTTCTCCCCTTATTGCAGCAAAATTGTTGGGGATTCCGCGAGTGTGCATTCTTAACCAGTTTCAAATAATTATCCCTAGGCGAAAGAAGTTTCTTCGGTTGGCAAAACTTGCGGATGCCGGAACACTCGCCATCATAGGCAAGATTTGGACAAGTGGAATGCATGTTTTGATTCCAGATTTGCCTCCGCCCTACGTGATTTCCTTAGGAAACTTGCGTATTCCAAAAGCCTATAGAAAACGTGTTAGGCTAATTGGACCCATACTGCCCGTTTATCCGCAGGAACTGCCAAGCAAAGAAGAAATTAGGCAGAAACTCGGGTTTAACGGAGGCGACCCGTTGATTTTTGCGCCTGTTAGCGGTCCAGTGAAGGAGCGCAGCTTTCTCATAGGCATTCTTCGGAAAATATTTTTGAATTTTCCAAAGGATTATCAGATTGTTATGTCGCTTGGCTATCCGAACACTTCCACGAACCCAATCAAGAAGGGTAACTTAACAATTTTTAAGTGGGTTTCTAACCGTTTTGAACTGCTTAAGGCATGCGACCTTGTTATTTCGAGGGCTGGGCATGGAACTTTGTTGCAGTCGATTTGTTATGGTAAGCCCATGATTTTGATACCTACTCCAAGTCATACGGAACAGCTTAACAATGCTGAAAAAGCCGTGGAGCTTGGCATTGCAGAAAAAATTGACCAAGGAGAATTAAGTAGGCAGATGCTTTTGTCAAGGGTTGAAAAGATTCTGGGAGACAGCGCCATGCGGAGAAAGGTTGAAGAGATTCAGAAAGAGGTTTTAAAGTTGAATGGCTTAGAAACTGCGGTGCAAACAATCATGCGTGTTGCAGAGAAAGGAGGCTTCAACAATATTTCTTCCTAAAAAACTCTTAGAGGAAAAACTGCTAAAATTTTTGGAGGAAGATTTAGGGCAAAGCGACGTAACGACTGCGCTTCTCATTCCAGAAGGAATAACTGTTGAAGCAGAAGTTGTTGCAAAAGAGGCTGGAATAATCGCTGGGATTGAAGAAGCCCTAACCTTGTTGGAAACCTTTCACTTGGAAGCTTCTGCTTTGGTTTCTGAAGGTTCAAAAGTTGATGGGAAAACCGTTGTATTAAAGATTGTTGGCGATGCAAGAACATTGCTTTCCATTGAACGCACTTTGCTGAACCTTCTTTCCAGAATGAGCGGAATCGCCACAGCTACAAATAGGCTTATGGAAAAAGTTAAACAAGCTGGCTATAAGACTCGAATCGCTGCTACACGGAAGGTTGCTGTGGGATTGGAGTACTTCGATAAAAAAGCCGTGTTGCTAGGCGGAGGCGACCCGCACCGTTTCCATCTCGACGACCTTGTCCTCATAAAAGACAACCATTTAGCCATAGTTGGAAACCTAAGCGAAGCCGTCAAGAAAGCGAAAGAAAAAGTTTCCTTCACCAAGAAAATCGAGGTGGAAGTCACATGCGCCGAAGAAGCTGTGGAGGCTGCGAAAGCTGGAGTAGACATAATAATGCTGGACAACATGAAGCCTAAACAAATTAGCGAAGCCCTCGCCATGTTGCAAAAAGAAAATTTAAGAGGCAAAGTTTTGGTTGAAGCAAGCGGCGGAATCACTGAACAAAACATTTTGGATTACGCCGCAACGGGAGTGGACATTATTAGTTTAAGCGAAATAACCGACGCCGTAAAATCTTTAGACATCAGCCTCGAAGTCAGAAAGTTAAAAAAGCCGAGCAAAAAACGGATTTGAAAAGCCTTTGTCCATGGTTGATGCATCTTGCAAGGAAGAAACTATAAAGTCTCTGTTGTTGTTTTGACCAAAAATTCCGCTGCGACCATTCGTAAAACGTTGGATTCTGTTTTCAGTCAAACACGGAAACCAGACGAAGTAGTGGTTGTGGATGGCAACTCCCGCGACGGCACCTTAAACATTGTGAGGCAATATCCCGTTAAACTGTTTTCCGAGCCAGGCTTAGGCTTCGGATACGCCAGAAACTTGGGCGTCAAAAACTCCAGTGGCGAAATAATCTTCTTCATAGACTCTGACTGCTATGCAGAGCCCCAGTGGATAGAAAAAATGCTTCCCCATTTTCAAGATTCTGAAATTGTCGGCGTCACTGGACCTACGAGGCTTTGGAACACAAATCACGGCGTCGCCCGTTTCCTTGCCTGTGTAGGTGGAAGAATGGACATGCCTAATAGCCGCATGTTCTTTGAAATAGCGCCAACCATGAATTTGGCTGTGAGGAAAGAGGCTGTTTTGAAGGTGGGCGGTTTCGACGAAACCCTTATTCGTTGTGAAGATACTGATTTAACTTTTAAATTAACAAGGGAAAAGAAAATTGTTTATGAACCTGAGGCTGTTGTTTGGTTTAAGGGTTCGCCCACATTAAGGGTGGCTTCTCGTAAATGTTTTAATCATTTTGTCGGTGTTGGACAACTTTTCGCTAAACATGGCTTCAAAAGAAAGTTTGTTCGTTTCAACCTTCCCATACGAGCTTTGCTGTTAATTGCTGCGGTAATATCGCTTTTCACCACGGCTTGGTATGTTCCAGCCATCTTGTTTGGAGTTTTGCTCGCAGAATTCATCTACAAAATTGTGAAAATGTATCTCCGTTATCGTGACTCCTGCGTCCTCTACTACATGGTATTCTTCACCTTCTGGTCGCTGACAAGTTTAGCAATCCTTTACGGGCTTATTCGGGGCATAAGACAAAAACGAAAAACAAAACTCAACTGACTTTGGACGTTTCCAAAGAGTATCATCAAAAATATTTCTACGAAGGCTGCTGCTAGAAGGATTAAAGCGTCAAGAGCAATAAGTATGGCTGTGGGAACAACTTCTTTTCCGAATTGTCCTTTAAATATTTTCAGGAGAAGCCACACGCTTTGTGTCATGGCCAGCGAGTAAGCCAAGTATTCAAGCCATGCATGGGGGAGAATGAATATTGACGTGAACATTAAAGCACGGTCTACTCCTCTCGAGACGGCTATGGCGCCGATAACCCATCCCGTATTATAGAGAACGTATATTCCAAATATGGGTCCTATGACGGGCGCGAACATAAATAGGCATAGCATGTAGTTGTTTCCAAAGATGGAAGACACGGTGGAATGCTGGGCTAGTTCTTTTAATTCTTTCTCGGTTTCACTTGCTTCTGTGTAACTTATGGGCGAATAGGTTCCAACTAGTGTTGCAAACAGGGCGACTACGAAGAAAATGACTAGGATTAACATTTTCTTTTCTTCTAGAAAATTTAGTTGCGCATTTTTTGTTTCCATTAGTTGTGCTCCCTTATTTTGGGTTTATTTCTAGAAGGCGGAATCTTCTTGCGCATGGGTTGGGTGTTTCTGATATTTCAACCCTTTCTAAGAGGTTTTCTTGGCTTGTAGCGTAGCCTATTATGTCGTGTTCTGCTGGTATTAAGGATTCTAAGGTAACCGTGTTTCCCGTTATCCTTGCTGAACATTCTGCTGGTAAACCAAGTCTTTCTTTTCTCTTTTCTTTTACAGCCCTTTCCACAGCATATAGGACTGCGTGGGCGCCCGCTGTTAATTCTGCAATCCTAACTGGGATGCTGTCTTTTCCTATGGCTACCACGTCGATGTTGTAGGTTCTTTTTATGTCTGTGGCGAGTTTCCGCAGTTTCGGCAAAATTTTCAGCACGTTCATTTTTG
>JAWCNH010000092.1:0-4844 GCA_038848765.1 Bathyarchaeia archaeon | reverse complement strand
ACCGTTGTAATAAGGAAGATTGCGCTTAAGGCTGCAAAAACATACATCAAGTTTCGAACATTACTTACGTTTTTAGAGTAATCCGTCTTCTGCTCTTGATAGGTGCTGTTTAGCTGGTTGTAGTCTTTTTGTAGTTGACTGTAATTCGCCCAGAGAAACCCATAGTTAATCAAAAGATTATCATAACTATCACTCATATTTTCCAGTTTATCCAACAATCCATTGTAGTTTTTTTCCAGTTGACTATAATTGCCCAATAGAAGACAATATTCATAAAGAAGGCTGTAATAGGTAGCGTTTAACTGGTTGTATTTGTTTAGCACTTCATTGTATAGACGAAGCGTCTTTGAAGAAATAATCGTAACTACGTGGCTGCTGTGAGTGTAATTGAAATAAAGGAAAGCATGCGTCTCGTTTGAAACGTCAAGGAATGTTGGAACAATTTCCTCTATATCTACCAACACAATGTAAGGATAACTCATCAACCCAACCGGAATCATAATCCTACAAAAACCTGCAGAGCCATCCTTCCCAGCCACAGTGAAACGTATTATCCTATTGCCCGTTTCCGAACCAATCTCAAGTCTAAAGTCAGAAATCGTTGAATTACAAATAGTAGCAACGCTAAATGTTTCCTTCATTAAAGCAATGCGAAAATCAGAAAACATCCCCATCAAAGGATAATTGTCTGCGTTGCCCATTTCTATGATATATGGGGTGTCCCCTATTCCATCCGAGTCTGTATCATTTCCTTTATATGTTGTCCAATAATTGCCTTCATATCCGTTGTCCCAAAAGTTCTTTTTGTCTGCCCATGCTTGAAGTGTGTTATTAAAGTTATTGTGAAACAGAATGTTTTTTTCACTGTCGGAAATATACGTTCCTACATTGTTAAATAATATGCTGTTACCGAGAACCGTATTGTTATTAGCGAATATGTAAAAAAATACACCGTAGTAATTGTTTTTGATTATGTTTTTGGAGACAATATTGTTACGTGAAGCGGAAAACGTAATGCCGCTAACGCCCTGGAAAAATATGACGTTATCTAAAATGAAGTTATTGTTAGAATTATAGGAGCTTATTCCAAAATTGTTGTTTGAGAAGATTGTGTTGGTTGAAATTGTGTTGTTTATGGAAGGGCCATAAAGACTGATTCCGTCGTTGGTATTTGAGAATACAACGTTGTCTGAGATAACGTTGTGACTGGAAAGGCGAAGGCAAATTCCATCATAATTGTCTGTTACCTTATTATTGATTATATAGTTTGTATTGGAATGTCCAATAAATATGCCGCTGCAGAACAAACCTGTGCCGCTTCCCTTTACTGTAAATCCTTTAAGGTATACGTTACTTGAGGTTATGTTGATGGGGCTTCCAGTGCCTTGACCATCAATGATGGTTGTTTCTCGGTCTTCTCCGATGAGGGATATGGTCTTGTTGACAATTATGTGTTCAGCATAGGTGCCGCTGTGAACGAAAACAGTGTCTCCCGGTTTTGCTTGGTTTATGGCTTTTTGTATTGTTGGGTATTGGGTGGGGACATGGAGAGTTTCTGGAGATGCTTCTACTTTTATTTTATTTTGTGCTGTGAAGAGTAGGGCGAGTAGGAATAGGGTTGTAGATAGGATTAAGACGGTTTTTTTCATTTTGGTCACGCTCTAATTTACTATTTTGTTACCGTTAAGATAAATGTGATTATTTTTGGGAGAGTGTTTTTCCGAGTAGGAGGGAGAGGAAGACGGCGATGCAGAAGGCTGGGATGGAGATTATTGGGTTTATGGTTGGTTGCATTAGATCCCAGAGGATTACAAGGTAAGATGTGGTCAGCATTATAGTTAGGATGGAAATTTTTATTTTTATGTAGCTTGGTTTCATTGGCAACGTTTCTTGCATATTTATGGAGTTTAGGCTGCTTTGCATTTGGCTTATTTGTTGTTCTGTCGCTAGTGTTATGAGGTTTTTGTCTGTGTCTTGGAATTTGAAGCTTGTGAGCGCATATCTTTGTAGTTCCCATGGTTGTTTTTTGGGTAGGATTTTGATTATGCCGCTTTTTTCCATTTTTTTGAGGATTGTTTGGATTTTTCTTATGAATTGGATGTCGTTTGTTTTTTCTTCTAGGTATAGTCTTTTTGTTATGTCTTTTACGTCTGGGAAGCATAGTTCTAGGTGGAAGGATGCTATGGTTTTTGCGAGGTCGTATTGGTATTCGCCTTCTCTTAGGCGTATGTTGCATGTTTTGTAGTCTGAGCGTATGGCTTCTCGCAGTAATTGTATTTCGCTGGGTGATAGTTTTGTTTGGGACACGTTTCGCCGCCTTTTCAATAGTTTCAATTGAAATTATTGCATAAAAGTTTTCGTCTTTTATCGTTATATTTCAATTTATTCTACTGAAAGAACATGTAAGTTTTTCAATCTTCATAGACTCTTTTAGGCATGTAAGATGGCGAATTATAAAACTGGAAGTTTGGCTTTTCCGACTCTGGAGAGAGTGTTAATTCCCAAGTTTGGTAAGAGGGACAGGATAACTATTACCTTAGATATTCTTGAATCTGTTAGGAGCTCTAAGTTTGGGAAAAAGAAGACAAATATAATGCAGAGCGCCAATTTGAACTACTATCAAATCAATAAGTATTTGCATTTTTTGGTTAGCAACGGCTTCTTGGAGCATAATGGGGAGTACTATCAGATAACAGAAAAAGGAATAGAATTCATAAAGAATTTTGAAGTTTACAAGCCAACTTTAGGATAAAAGCCCTAGAAAATGTTATGCTTGTCGTCTTAGCCTATTTCATTCCCTCTAGGAAGGCTTGAACGTTTTTTCCCAAAACTTTGTGGTTGTATCCGCCTTCAAGAACAGCGTATCTCTTCCCATGACAAGTTTTCTCTGAATATTCCTTAATTATTCTCCCAATCGTAGCATAGTCTTCTGTTTTTAAGAGGCCGCCCCAATCTTGCTCGTGCCTATCAAAGCCTGCTGAAACTGCCACGATGTCTGCGACTTTCGTGTTTTTTAAAAACTGTGTCAGATTGTTTAGGTATTGTTGTGAGCTGTTTCCGTCTACATGGTAATATGTGACTTGTGGAGTGTTAATAAATATGTTTGCTGTGCCGTCGCCATAATGCAAGTCAATGTCGATAATTAAGGCTTTTTGGATAAGCCCCTCTTTTCTCAGTTTTTCGATGGAGATGGCGATGTTATTGAAATAACAGAAGCCCCAGCTTGAATCTTGGCTTGCATGATGTCCTGGTGGGCGAATTAATGCGAAAGAAGGTTCATGTTGAACGGCAAGTTTCGCTGCTTTTACGGCGCCTCCTACCGCAAGGAGAGCAATTTCATAAGCGTGCACATGTTGTTTCACGTGGTCGATGTGGCTTTGCCAATGCACCAGCTTCAAGTCTTCTTCTCTTGCTTTTTCTGGCGTAACAAATTCAAATAGGCCTTGTAGTTTTTCGTAAATTGCTTCTATTCTTCCAGCTGCCGCTGCAGGGTCGCTTGCATAGACTTCCCTATAGCGTTCGTGATAAACGATTTTCAAGTTTTCTCCCTTTCTAGTAAAATATGTAGTAGCGGCGTTTTATGTAAGCGTAACATTAGGGGCACACTTGCAAGGAAGGATACAATGACCACGAGTAAGTCTTCGATGTAAGAGCTAATAGCGCCTGAGATGAAGACACCGTAAAGAGTGTCGTAAGACCAGTTGAACAGCATGTATAGTCCGCAGGGAACCAGTAGAAAAACACGTACAAGAGAGTCAGTGGCTATACCAACGAAAGAAACCAAAACAACGGCAACCGCAAGTCGTTTCACGTCTTTTTCGAAAATTTGCTTACCAATCTTTGCCACAGGAAGAATTAAGGCGAACGCTAGAATTATGTCTAAAACAGTCCATAAAGGGAGCGCCCTTCCAAAGGGATGAACGAAATAGGCTGTGAGCATAATAAAGTAGATGATTATGGATTCTTGCCATTTTCCCCTAGAAAGAAAGGCTGAGACAAGTACGCCTAAAGGTTCAGCTATGATTCCAAACATCCAGAAATCGTCTGGTTTAAGGAAACGAGCAACCGAACTTCCAATAAAAGCTGTTGCGCATCCTATCCAAGGACCCAAAATAATCCCTTCGAGAGGTTCTAAGTAAATAGCCCAGTTACGCCACAGTCCAAAGGAGAGGAAATATAAGATTGAATGCAAAGCAGCAAAAACCGCTATTAGGCTAAGTTGCAAACTTTTACGCATGGAATAGCCTCCAAACTTTAAAGCCTCTTTATCTGAAGAGAATCGTATATAACGTTTTAGCCTTGATAATAGTATGGGCGTTTAATGTGTCCGTAGGCTTCGTTTGCAGCTATTATGGCTTGCCCTACCGCAGTTCCGATTTGTTTCACTGGGCTGTTTGTTACGTCGCCAGCAGCATAAACACCAGGAATGTTTGTTCTTTGGCGTGAGTCAACGATTATGTAGCCTTTCTCATCCACTTGAACGCCAGCCTGTTTGGCTATTTGGCTATTTGGTTCCTCGCCAACTTGCACGAAAATGCCGTCAACCTCAATCTGCCACGTTTGCCCAGTCTTATTATTATACAAGACGACTTCATTCACTTTGGTGTCGCCCTTGATTTCTTTAATTTCTGTGTCGAAAAGAAACTCAACCTTCTGTTTCTGCAGTTCCTTCACTAAGGCTTCTTCGGCTCTAAGCTGGCTTCTCCTGTGAACCAACTTCACGTTGGAAGCTAAATTTGAGAGAAAAAGCGCAGAAACCGCTGCGGAATTTCCGCCGCCAACCACTAAAACGCGTTTATCCTTGAAAAAGGCTCCGTCACAGACGACGCAAAAGCTGACGCCTT
>JAWCNH010000091.1:0-4868 GCA_038848765.1 Bathyarchaeia archaeon | reverse complement strand
CTTTTAAGAAAGCTTCGGGAAGAGAAGACGTTGCCGTTACGTGTGTATGTTATTTTTCCCATACGCTTTTTAGACGAACTCGTCCAAAAAGGCTTGTTTACGGGATTTGGAGACGAAAAAATCAAAATTGGGTGCGTAAAAATCCTTTTAGATGGCTCTTTAGGCGCTCGCACAGCAGCCCTAAACAACCCATATAACGACGAACCACAATCTAAAGGAATGCTGCTCTATTCAAAAAACGAACTACAAAAACTCGTAACCAATGCGCATAAGCTTGGTTTTCAACTTGCCATACATGCTATAGGCGACAAAGCCATAGAAACAGCCTTAGACGCTGTTGAAGTCGCTTTGAAGGAAAAGCCAAAAGAGGATTGTAGACATAGGATAGAGCATGCGTCTGTGTTGAATAAAAAGTTGATAAAACGCCTAAAAAAGCTGAGCGTAATCGCTTCTGTTCAGCCTCATTTTGTCATTTCTGATTTTTGGGTTGCCCAACGTGTAGGAAAAGCGAGGGCTCGTTGGGTTTATCCGTTTAAATCGCTCTTAAGAGAGGGCGTTTGCACAACTGGAGGCTCAGACAGTCCCATAGAGCCAATCAGCCCGCTGCTTGGCGTGTGGGCTGCAGTTTCCAGAAAAAGTTTTCCAAGAGAAAAAATAGGCGTAGAAGAGGCTTTGCGGCTTTATACTTTGAACGCTGCTTGGGCATCTTTTGAAGAAAATGTTAAGGGTTCCATTGAAAAGGAGAAATTCGCAGATTTCGTCGTATTGTCAGAGGATATAAGGACGGTTGCGCCTGAAAACTTGAGAAATGTTAAGGTTGAAATGACCATCATAAACGGCGAAGTAGTGTTTTCTGGAAGGTGGTTGCGTTTATTTAAAAGTGTAACAAAGAAACTAAGCGGAAAGACATGAGCGAGATAGCTTGTAGAGAAATCCTTGAAGCCTTAATGAAAATTGACACGCCTACTAGGAAAGACGTTGAAACGCTAAAGGTTAGAATTGCAGGCAAACATCATTTGGAAAGGATTCCCTCAAATTCCGAGTTGATAAAGTTTCTCAGAGAAAACGAAAAACAGAAGCTAATGCCTCTACTGCGCCGAAAAGCTACCCGCACAATTTCAGGCGTAACAGTAATCGCAGCCATGACAAAGCCTTGGCCTTGCCCCCAAGAAAACCCATGCGCCTACTGTCCAGGAGGCCCACCCTATGGAGTGCCTCAAAGCTATACTGGACATGAACCAGCTTCTATGCGAGGGCTACAGAACCAGTTTGACCCTTATTTGCAGGTTAAAAGCCGCATTGAACAGTTGGGGGCGATTGGGCATAAGGTGGACAAGGCAGAAGTTATTGTTATGGGCGGAACTTTTCCAAGTATGCCCCTTTCCTATCAAGAATGGTTCATTAAAGGATGTTTGGAAGCAATTGTTGAAGCAAAGGCGGAGTCCCTTGAAGAGGTTAAGAAGCTTTGTGAAAGAAGTAGGATTAGGAATGTTGGCATTACGGTGGAGACACGTCCAGACTGGGCTAGGCGAGAACATGTGGACCATTTCTTGGCTATGGGCGTAACACGTGTCGAGCTGGGTGTTCAAAACATTTATGACGACATTTACATGCGGGTTGGCAGAGGACACACTGTGGAAGATGTTGTTGAGGCTACTAGGCTGTTGAAGGATTCGGGTTTGAAGGTTGTTTATCACCTCATGCCTGGACTGCCCAATTCAAGTTTTCAGAGGGACGTTGAAGGATTCCACAAGATTTTCTCTGAGCCGCGCTTTAAGCCTGACATGATTAAGATTTATCCTTGCCTCGTTTTGAAGGGGACGAAAGCCTATGAGTGGTGGCTGAAAGGCGAATACAAGCCTTATTCGACTGAGGAAGCTGCAGAGTTGATTGTTGAAGTTAAGAAGTTTGTGCCCAAGTGGATTCGCATCATGCGAGTTCAACGGGACATCCCAGCCAATCTCATTGTAGCTGGCGTGAAACACAGTAACCTTCGACAACTAGTTTTACAAAAGCTTAAGGAAAAAGGGATTCGTTGCAGATGCATCCGTTGCCGAGAGGTTGGGCATAGATGGCTGGTTGACGGCGTTAAGCCCAATCCAGAAAACGTTTCAATAACCGTCAGTAGAGAAAAAGCCTCAGAAGGCGAAGACGTGTTTGTTGCCGCAGAAGACTTGGAGAACGACGTTTTGGTTGGCTATCTTAGATTGCGTGTTCCTTCGGAGAAAGCGCATAGAAGCGAGGTTAAGGATGAAAACGTTTCCATTGTGCGGGAGCTGCATGTGTATGGGCGGTTGGTTCCCGTGGGGCAGCATGAAGATGAAGCTTGGCAACATAAGGGCTACGGAAAAATGCTCCTCTCTGAAGCCGAAAGAATTTCTAAGGAAGAGTATGACATGCGGAAGATTCAGGTTTTGAGCGCTTTAGGAACAAAACAATATTACATGCGGCTTGGCTATGCTTATGATGGACCATACATGGCGAAGAAACTGTAGATTTGTTCAACACTCTAAAACTCCTTTTGTTCAACAACATTGGATTAGCCTACTGCTGATTTGACTTGTCAAGAAAAAATCTTTTTGACGAGTCAAAAGCGCTTAGCTGATTTTGTTGTTATTTTACGGCTCCGAATATTAGTGCTAGGAGTGCCATTCTGACGATTATGCCATTCCAAACTTGTTCGAAGTAGCGGGCGTGAGGTGTGTTGTCAACTTCAGTCGCTATTTCGTCTACTCTGGGTAGTGGATGCAGAACAATCATGTCTTTTCTTGCGTTTTGCAAAAGACCCAAGTCAATTTTATAGGAGCCTTTAACTTTCACGTATTCAGCGGGGTCTGGAAACCTTTCTTTCTGTATTCTCGTCACGTAGAGCACGTCGATTTCGGAAATAATTTCTTCAACCCTTGTTTTCTCCACGACTTTCACTTTCTCTTTTATGGTTTCCAAAACTTCTCTTCGCATCCGCAAAGTCTCGGGCGAGACGAGATATAGTTTAACGTCATAAAGCGACAAGGCATAAGCCAAAGAATGTACAGTGCGACCATAGCGCAAGTCGCCAATCATGGCTACATTAAGCCCGTCAATTTGTCTCTTCTCTTTTGCAATTGTGTATAAATCTAGCAAGGCTTGTGTTGGATGCTCTTCGGCGCCTGAACCAGCGTTGATAACTGGGACTTGGGCGAATTCTGCGGCAAGTCTTGCAGCGCCTTCCAGCGGGTGTCTCAAAGCGATAACGTCTGCATAGCTTTGCACGACACGGACAGTGTCGGCTAAATTTTCTCCCTTCCTAACCGAGGCTATTTCTGCTTCTGCAAAGCCGATGGCTGAACCGCCCAACTTGTGCATGGCTGCTTCAAAACTAAGCCTTGTCCTTGTGCTGGCTTCGTAAAAAAGTGTGGCAAGCATTTTTCCACGAAGCAAATCAGAACCTGACTTGGCCATGGGTTCCATGGCTTCTGCAATCTTCAAAATATAATCAATTTCTTCCCGTGTGAAATCTTTGATAGAAATTATATCTCGACCCTTGAACTCCACGTCTGACACCAGAAAACAACACTAACAAGTAATAAATAACCCTTTTCACTTCTACTTTTAGGATTTGACCATGCCAGCTAAAACATTGCGAGTTTCAAAAATAAAAGACGGCACAGTAATCGACCACATAACAAGCGGCTACGCCCTTGACGTAGTAAAAATATTAGGAATAAGCGGGCGCTTTGGAGGCGTCGTAACAATAGCCATGAATGTTCCAAGCAAAAAGCTAGGAGTTAAGGACATGATTAAAATTGAAGGCAGAGAGTTAAACCCGCAAGAAGTGGACAAAATAGCGCTTGTTGCGCCAAACGCAACAATAAACATAATCAGAAACTACAAGGTCATCGAAAAGCAACTGGTAAAGCTGCCAAAAACCCTACATAACATTGTAAAATGCGCCAATCCCGCATGCGTCACAAACAGCAACGAACCCATACAACCAAAATTTTACCTAGAAAACGAAGAACCCTTAGAAATTAAGTGCCACTATTGCGGTTACATAATGGAAAGGCAAGACATACTAAAACAATTCTAATTCCACGGGCAATAGGGCGTTGGACAGCCGCCTGCATACTCAGAATCAGCCCTCACAATTTTCTGCGCAGCTTTATTCTTTTCCAAAGCGCCGATATACAAAACTTGTTCCCGCTTGCTTCCATAACGATAAACAGTAATCCCCTTACACTTTAGCTTATAAGCAAGCCAAAACACTTTCTCTACGTCTTCTACAGTTGCTTCGTGAGGCAAATTCACAGTTTTCGAAACCGCATTGTCCGTATATTTTTGAAAGGCTGCTTGCATCTTCACATGCCATTCCGGCGCAATATCATGCGAAGTCACAAAAACCTTTTTCACATCTTCTGGAATCTCGTCAAAATCTTTAATCGACCCTTTCTCGGCGACTTTGCTCATCAACTCTTCTGTGTAAAAGCCTCTTTCCTTAGCAACTTTCTCAAAATACGGATTCACTTCCAAAAGTTGCGTGCCTTCCATCACGTTGCGCATGAAAGCAACTGCAAATAAGGGTTCTATTCCGCTGGAGCAGCCGGCGATTATGCTGATGGAGCCCGTGGGCGCTATGGTTGTGACTGTTGCGTTTCGCATGGCCTTAAAACCACGTTTCTCCCAGAGGCTTCCCTTAAAATTTGGGAAAGACCCCCTTTCTTCAGCCAACTCCACAGACATTTTCACGCCTTCTTCAGAAATGAACTTCATTGTTTTTTCAGCCCAGCCTAAGGCTTCTTCTGAATCATAGGGAACATGCAAAGCCACAAGCATGTCGGCGAAACCCATAACGCCTAAACCAATCTTCCTATTCGCCTTGGTCAACTTCT
>JAWCNH010000090.1:0-4935 GCA_038848765.1 Bathyarchaeia archaeon | reverse complement strand
GAGCTTGAGGACTTTTATGGAAAATTGGAGTATTTAATTATTCCTTTGTATTATGAGCGTAAAAATGAGTGGATAAGGATAATGAAAAACTCGATAGGGAAAATTGCGTGTCACTTCAACAGCCACAGAATGATGCACAGATACGTAACCGAAGCGTATCTCTAAAATACTTCATATGCGCTACTCGTTTATTATTGAAATCGGTTCTTGATTTGATTCCGGCAACAGCGCTGAGGTCAATTGAGAATTTAAGAGATAACCCACAAACCAGCAGTTAAAGAGCGAATGCTTATTTGTCTTGGGCTGCTGCGAGTTTACGGGTGACCACGACAATCGATTTAACAATAGGTGTTGGAAATGAAATTTCTAAAATGACTCAAATAAGTCTTTTTTAGTTAAAATAATCCTGAAATGAGCTTAGAATTTAATGCTCCGGCCGGGATTTGAACCCGGGTCGATGGCTCGAGAGGCCACCATACTTAACCGGACTATACTACCGGAGCCTTCAAAAGTAGAGAATGTGTTTCTTTCTTAAATTTTTGGTGATAGAAAGGTGGTTAGTATTCTTCTTCAGGGGTTTCTGGTGGTTTTGGTCCTTTTTCTTCTTCTTTTGGCTTTGTTGCGGCTATGACGTCGTCGATTCTTAGTATCATTGAGGCTGCTTCTGTTGCCGATTTTATTGCTTGTTCTTTTACTGTTAGGGGTTCGATTATGCCCTTTTCGTACATGTTTATTGTTTTACCGCTGAAGACCTCTAATCCGATTTGGTGTCCATCGGTTTTTTCGTGGGCGCTTCTTAGGTCTACGAGTATGTCTATTGGTTCTAAGCCTGCGTTTTCCGCTAAGGTTTTTGGGACGATTTCGAGGGAGTCTGCGAAGGCTTCTATGGCCAGTTGCTCTCTTCCGCCGACTTTGGTGGCATATCTGCGTAGAGTTTTGGCTATTTCTGATTCTGTTGCGCCTCCACCAGCCACAATTTTGTTATTTTCGATGACATCTGAAACAACTGAAAGCGCATCGTTCATAGCTCTTTCAGCCTCATCCACCATTCTTTCTAAGCCTGCGCGAAGCAGTATAGCTACTGAACGTGGGTCTTTGCATTTTTCCACGAAAACCATTTTGTCGTCACCGACTTTCCTTTCTTCAACAAGCCCTGCGGCGCCCAAGTCTTGGGTCTTCAAGTCGTCCAAGTTTGTGATTATTCTGCCACCTGTTGCTCTGGAAAGTTTTTCCATGTCTGATTGCTTGACTCGGCGGGCTGCCAATATCCCTTCCTTTGCTAGGAAATGTTGCGCCATGTCGTCTATGCCTTTTTGGCAAAAGACTACGTTTGCGCCTGAAAGTTTTATTTTGTCAACCATTTCTTTTAGCATGTTTGTTTCTTTGTCGAGGAAAGCTTTCATTTGTGTTGGGTCTCTTATTCTGATTTCTGCGCTGATTTCTGTTTTTTCGATTTCGAGGGGGCAGTCTAGTAGGGCTATTTTTGCGTTTTCTATGTGTTTCGGCATGCCTGGATGGACGACTTCTTTGTCTACGATTATGCCTTTGACTAGTTGAGAGTCGAAGAGGCTTTTTCCTTCCTTTTTTATGATTTGGATATTGTCTATGTCTGCGATTCTTTTTTCGCCTCTCTGCTCCACTATTTGTTTTACGGCGTCTATGGCTATCTCTGCCAAATGTTCCCGTGCCGCGCCTACGGCTTTGCTTGCCATTGATGTTAAGACAACCTTTTTCAGAGTTTCACGGTCTTCTAAGTCAACTGGAGTCCCCAGTTTGTCGAGTGTTTCGACAGCCTTTTGTGCGGCTTTTCTGTATCCGCTTACTATAACTGTCGGGTGTATGTTTTGGTCTAGCAGTTCTTCAGCCTTTTTTAACAGTTCGCCAGTTAGGATGACTGCAGTTGTTGTTCCGTCGCCTACCATGTCGTCTTGTGTTTTGGCGATTTCAACCATCATTTTTGCCGCTGGATGTTCAACTTCGATTTCGTCAAGTATGGCTGCGCCGTCGTTGGTGATTGTGATGTCGCCGAGGCTGTCGATTAGCATTTTGTCCATGCCTCTTGGTCCTAAAGTTGTTCTTAAAACTTCAGCTATGATGCGTGCAGCCATGATGTTATTTCTTTGCGCTTCCCTTCCTCTTCTTCGAGCTGTGCCTTCCTTTAGAATTAGGACGGGTTGTCCTGCTTGAGTAGTTAAATATGCCATGTTTATTTTCCTCCTAAACTGATTGTAACATCTACAGCACAAGATAAGCAAAATATAAACTTTACCGCCCTTTGTTGAAAATGCAGAAAATATGGAGTTGTCAAATAATTGATAAATTAAGGAGTTATTTTTATTGCGTGGATATGACTTGTACTGGGCATGCTTCTTTTGCGCTTTCCACGCAAGACGCTAAATTTTCTTCTACTTCTCCTTTGCTTGGGCTTCCTTTTCTGTATGTTTCAATTATGCTGGATTTTCCGTCTTCGGCGAGTTTGAACACTTGGGGGCAAAGGGCTTCGCATGTTGCGCATCCTATGCATTCTTCTCTGTTTATGGAGATTTTCATTTTGTCACCGAAAGCTTAAATATTACATACGTAATATTTAAGTGTTTAACACGGATAGCGAATTAAAATGCATCACGCCCACCACATGCACGAATTCAAAAGAAAACTTTTGGTCTCCCTAATGCTAACAATTCCTATTCTGCTTTTTTCGGAAATGATTCAGATGTGGTTTAGCTTCAGCCTTCAATTCTCATTCCAAAAACAAGTTTTATTCTTTCTATCCCTGATGGTATACGCTTATGGCGGATCGCCTTTCCTTAAGGGGTTGGTTCAAGAAATAAGAAACCGCCAGCCCGGAATGATGACGCTTATTGGCACCGCAATTTCCGTCGCATTCTTCTACTCAGCTGCGACTGTCTTCTTCATAAGTGGAAAAGACTTTTTCTGGGAACTGGCCACCCTCATAGACGTTATGCTTCTTGGACATTGGATAGAAGCAAAAAGCGTGTTAGGAGCCTCGATGGCGCTTGAAGAACTCATAAAAATCATGCCCACAACAGCCCACGTAATAAAAAACGGCGAAATCCACGATATCACTGTTTCACAATTGAAGACTGGAGACATAGCTCTTATTCGCCCCGGCGAAAAGATTCCATCAGACGGCATTGTTGTAGAGGGTGAGTCCTTTGTTAATGAAGCCTTCTTGACGGGAGAATCCAAACCAGTTCATAAAACGGTAAAAGATAAAGTCATAGGCGGCGCCATAAATGGAGAAGGCATTCTGAAGGTGAAAATAGAGAAAACTGGCGAAGAAACCTATTTGGCGCAAGTAATAAAACTGGTCAAAGAGGCACAAGAAAGTAAGTCGAAAACGCAAGATTTGGCGAATAAAGCAGCAGCTTTTCTCTTTTATGTTGCTCTTGGAGTTGGAATAACTACCTACCTAGCATGGGCTCTGTTTGTAAACGTGGATTTGGGTTTAGAAAGGTCTGTCACAGTCTTAGTGATAGCGTGTCCTCACGCTTTAGGTTTGGCGATACCCTTGGTTGTCGCGCTTTCAACCTCTATTACTGCAAAAAGTGGAATACTCATTAGAGATAGAAGAGCTTTTGAAATGATAAAAGATGCAAACGCTGTTGTCTTCGACAAAACCGGCACATTAACATTAGGCAAATTTGGAGTCAGCGACATAGTTTCCTACATTCCAGAAGACGAACTCTTAAAACTCACTGCAAGCCTTGAGCTTAACTCGGAACACGTAATCGCCAACGCCATAGTCGACTATGCAAAAGAAAACGGCGTTGAAATCCCCAAAACCAAGAAATTTAAAGCCTTACCAGGCCAAGGAGTTTATGGAAAAGTTGGAAAAAAAGAAGTTTACGTTGGAAGCCAAAATCTGCTGGAAGAAATGAAAATAAAAGTTGAAGATTCACGAATCAAAGAACTTCAAAAACAGGGCAAAACGATTGTTTTCACTTTGGTTAATGGAAAACTCGCAGGCGCCCTTGCCCTTTCTGACAAGATTAGGAAGGAATCTTACGAAGCTGTTGAAAAACTAAAGGAGATGGGGTTAAAAGTCTATATGCTTACGGGAGATGCAGAAGAAGTTGCACAGTGGGTAGCCAAAGAACTTAACATTGACGACTACTTTGCTCGGATTTTGCCTCACCAGAAAGCAGAGAAAATCAAATCTTTAAAGGAGAAAGGCTATAAAGTGGCTATGGTCGGCGACGGCGTAAATGATGCACCAGCACTTGTCACCGCCGATGTAGGAGTTGCCATCGGGGCAGGAACAGATGTGGCAATTGAAAGCGCAGACATAATTCTTGTAAAGAACGATCCTAGAGACGTGCCAAAGGTCATAGACCTTTCGAAGAAGACATATTCAAAAATGGTTCAAAACCTCTGGTGGGCAGCAGGGTACAACATAATAGCCATACCCTTGGCAGCAGGTGTACTCTCAAACTTCGGCGTAATCTTGCCTCCAGCAATAGGAGCGTTAATCATGTCTCTAAGCACGGTTATCGTCGCCTTTAACACTCAAACCCTAAGAAAATACGAACCGAAGGAGGTTGGCTTCTTAGAGAAAAAACACATCACAATTGACCCAGTTTGCGGAATGAAAGTTGAGCCTGAAACCGCCTCTGGTAAAGTTGAACATGAGGATTTGGTTGTTTACTTTTGTTCAAAAAGTTGTGAAGAGAAATTTAAGGCGAACCCCAAAAAGTATCTTTCAAAAATGAAGAAAGAAGAAAGCGTGAAACATTTGCATGAGCATACGCATCATTAATTAGAAAAGGTTAAGCGTTTAGGAAGAGACAATGGACAACAATGTTGCCGTTCGGACAATAGTTCCAATTCTTTTTCTAATTGGTTTAGGCTTCCTTTCACGAAAAATTGGAGTTTTAAAATCTGGAGATGAAAGAATACTCAACGCTTATGTTT
>JAWCNH010000089.1:0-4951 GCA_038848765.1 Bathyarchaeia archaeon | reverse complement strand
CGACGGTAAAGGGATTGTCTAATCGGTGGCTGTATTGGGCGCTGCCAACAATGATTACGAGTTCGTCCACGCTTTTCAAAATGTTTTTTACCGCTGTTAAGTGTCCCAAGTGGAATGGTTGGAACCTTCCCACGAAAAGTCCACGTTTCACTTGCTTCACCACGAAGACAACAACTTTGTTCTACGTCAACTTAATTTTTGCCCTTCCGAAGTGGCTTTAACCAGCAAACTGGGAACAAAGACAAAACTTTACCTTCAATGGTTACTTCCTTTCCCGTTTTATAGCCTCTGTCTTCTCTTCGCAGAATTTCCAGCTTAATTTTTACGCCTAAACCTTTTTCTGAGCCTCCAAATCCGCCGAGAGTCCAGTCATTTTTCACCACGCGGTGGCATGGAATTAAAAGCGGAAAAGGATTATGCGCCATAACCTGCCCCACAGCCCTAGGACTGCCACCAGCAATTTTTGCCAAGGCATTGTAAGTTGTTATGTATCCAACTGGAACATAAGCCAAATAGCCCAAAACACGGCGGCTATATTCTTTTAGGCAGTTGAAAGCAAGCTCAAAATTTGAGGAAATACCCTTCCCATCGTAAATTGCCTTTAAGGTTTCCAAAATTTTTCTAGAAAAGGGGCTTGGAGTTTCTTCTAGTTGAAAAGGCATGTTGTAGGGGAGACTCTCCAAAACTTGACGTAAAACGTGGCTTTCGTTAAACCCAAAGTTTGTTGCATAAATTTTTTCTTTTTCCAAGGCTAGTGCATACCAAGTCTCGTCTATTTTTTGGTGATAAATGCTTATCATGTCGTCATCTTACGTATGTTTCTGGGTTAAGCCTTTTAAAGGCTCTGATAAGTTTAATAAGCTGTATTGCCTAGTGCATCCAAGCTTTAGGAGGAACAAAATATGGAGCAGGCACAACCGCCTTACATGTTTATTCCCGGCGCCACAACAGTTGGCCTTGTATGTTCTGAAGGCGTTATTTTAGCTTCTGAGAAAAGAGTTTCCTATGGTTCTTTCATATTAAGCAAAGGTGGGAAGAAGGTTTTCAAACTCACGGATAACATAGGCGCTGCATGTGCAGGCTTGGTTTCAGACATGCAAATTCTTGTGCGAGACGTGGAAGCCTACGCAAACCTATTCAGATTAGATGCGGGGAGACCTATATCTGTGAGGTCGGCGGCGAAAGTCATGTCGAATTTGCTGTTTAGTTGGCGACTTATCCCCTTGCTAACGCAGACAATTGTCGGCGGGATAGATGATGAAGGCGCTTCGCTTTATGTTCTTGATGTTTTGGGTTCGCTTATACCAGACAAATTCGCAGCGGTAGGCTCAGGCGCAGAAATTGCAATCGGTTTGCTTGAAGAAGGCTATAGGGAGGACATGCCGCTGAAAGAGGCTAAAGATTTGGTTGTTCGCTCCATAAAATCCGCCTTAAGCCGGGATGTGATGAGTGGGAATGGTATAGATTTCCTTATAATCACAAAAAAGGGAATCCATGAAGAATCTCTGAAGTTTTAAACAATTTATTTTCCATCTAAGAGAATGCCGTCTCGCATTTTGTATACTATGTCGGCTACACGGCTTATTTTTTCGTCGTGAGTTGCAACGATTATTGCTGTTTTTTCTTGTTGCCGTATTTGGTAGAGTAGTTTGATTATTTGGCTTCCAGTTTCCGTGTCCAATTCTCCTGTGGGCTCGTCGGCTAATATTAGGGCGGGTTTGTTGGCTAAGGCTCTTGCAATGGCTACTCGTTGCATTTCGCCTGCGCTTAGTTGTTTTGGTCTGTGGTTTTTTCTTTGGCTTAGCCCCACCATGTCAAGAAGTGTTAGGGCTCTTTCTCTCTGCTGTTTTTGAGGTGTTCCAGCCAAAGCCATAGGCATTTCCACGTTTTCTAGGGCTGTTAGTGTGGGCAAAAGGTTGAATGTTTGAAAAACAAACCCTATGTTGAAGAGGCGAATTCTCCTTTTCTCCCAATCACCCATTTCAGAAGTGTCTTTTCCTTGGAACACAATTTTCCCAGAGGTTGGATTATCGTTAAGCCCAATTAAGTTTAGAAGAGTTGTTTTGCCCGAGCCTGAAGGTCCAATTATGGAAATGAAGGATGCCTCTTCAACTTTTAGATTCACTTTGTTTACTGCAATGATGTTTGATGAGCCGTGATGGAAAATGCGTGTTAGTTCAACTGTTTCTAATATCAATATTCTGCCCTCAAAACCTCGACTATTCTTGTTTTAGACGCCGTAACCGCTGGTAACACGCCTGCAATGCAGCTTAAGGCAAGAGTGGAAACTAGTATTTTGATGATGAAGGGAGGCGAAATTATGTCGAAAACGGCTGGGAGAAACAGTGACATGGGAATGTTTGTGTAAAAGCTTGCTATGAAAAGGGCTGCCAAGGTTCCAAACATTAATCCGAATAGACTTCCGAAAAGTCCGATTAAGGCGGTTTCCATGAGAATCATGCGGAGAACAAAGTTTTTCGGCGCTCCTAAGGCGTCTAAGGTGGCGAAGTCTCTTCTCCGCTCTGAAACATTCATTAAAGAGACTAGAAGTATGAGCATCATGCTGAGAAAGAAGAGCACCCCTTGCACTATGACGTTCCAAGATTCCACATCGTTCAAAATGGGCGCAATAATGTCGCTTCTTTCATTTTCAGTTAGGGCATTAACGCCCTCAACTTTGTTTTCGATTCTTTCTGCGAGTTCCTTTTCAGAAATTCCTTTTTCTGGCTCAACAACAATCATGCTTACGAAGGGAGAGCCCCGATGATAAATTTCTTGGGTTAAGTTTAAAGGCATTAAAATGGAGCGGGACAAAATGGCGTAGGGCGTATTCATAACTCCTGCAACTGTTAAATTGTGCCCTTTTATGTTTACCTTTGTCCCCGCCTTAAAGGAATACTGGTCTGCTATGGAGTTTCCGACCACTATTTCGTTGTGGTTCGTAGTTGGCCACCATCCGCCTTCTCTTAAAGGCGTTTTTCCCACGAGAATCGACCAGTTGCCAAGCGGGATTCCAATGGTGAGGTTCATGGGTATTGGTCGAATAACGCCTTGCAAGTCTGGGTCTACAATGAATAGCATTGGAACAGCGGTTTTTGTTCCGTTTACTTTTTTCACTTCGTTTACAAGGTTTTCTTGTAGGCTACTGCCGATGGGCAATATTTGTATTACTATGGTGTTTTGTGCCACGACAAGGATTTTCCCTTGAAAAAACGTGTTCATTTCTTTGATAACTGCGACGTACCGTGTGGTTGTTGCTCCCACCGCCACAATGAACATGGTGGCTAAAGCTACGCCTGAAATGCAAAGGGTGGTTCTTAGTTTTCTTCTCGTAAGGTTTCGTAGGCACATGTGGGTTAAACGCATTGTTTCAAGCCCTTTTCTTCTGTTTCTTGTATTTTCAATCCCTAAATTATATAAGCATAATATTTTAACACATGTGTAGATAAGGTGAAAAAATGAAGTCTCTAAGAAAAATCATGGCAGTTGTAATGGTTCTTCTTCCGCTTCTTACTATTCTAGCAGGAATGCCCTTGGCGAATGCTCAGATGGAAGCCCGTCTAACTGGCAAAATCTTTGATTCTGGATGGGACAGTGACGGTAACGGAAAATTTGACTACTTAAAAATAGGAGTAGAAGTTGAAGTTATAATCGCTGGAGACTTCCAAATTTATGTAAGCGGACTTTTAACAAATGAAGGCGAATACATTCTTGTTTACGATTACACTTACACCTCTTTAACCGTGGGCACGCATGTTGTTGACGTTTATCTCTATGGCCCAGCCATTTATGAGTCGCATAGAAACCCAGCGAAAGCCCACTGGGTTGCATTGTATTCTTTGAGTTATCCGATTAATTTGCCTTATCTGCCACCACAGCCAACGCCGCCACCAGACACACGTTCCGATATTCCTCTTTCAAAGGTTTACTCTTACACGGAGTTTGATCAGCGATTTCACGACATGGAAGCGAAATTCGTAGTTTATCCAGACGGCACAGTAAGCCTCGCTGGTTCATCCCATCTGAAACACATGTTCCCTCAAAACACGGGACCATGGATTGACGGTGTCGTAGGCCTTTCTGAAAGCGAAGGTTTCACACGTTTATCAACGAACTACACGGTTAATATCCCTCCAGATGAAGCTTTGCGGTTTCCGTTCAACGCAACCGTTGCCTCCATGTTTTCCGAATATTTCAATGAACACGCCACCTTGGGAATTAACGCTACGACACTTTTGGCACCAGAAGTAGCTATGCAATACCCGTTTAACGCAACGGATTTCTCGCTTGTGGCAAGCTATTCAAACGAGCAAGTAAACGCTCAAATAAGCTGCAACACGACTTTGCCCAAATTTTTCGATTCGATATTTCTCTTGAACTTAACAGACTTTACAGTTGAGGGTCAATATTCAAACAATGAATTTAGCGGGGTAGCCACACTCCAGATACTGCCAGGCTTTCCGTTGGGCAACATTGACATTGATTTTCATGGAAACAAAACCTTTTTGGAATTGACGGATTCTGTCCGTGTCATTTACGGAAGATATTGGCTGCCAGACGGTCAATCTATTGAAATAAACGCAACAATGCTTGATCATCTGCTTCAGTTAATTTCAGCCAATTTAACTGGGAAAGGTCCGCAATCCATTTATAACATGACAAGGGGCGCTTTAGAATTAACACGTTTTGATTGGACTATGACGCCCTTCGATGGCATCGGCGCCATTGTTGATTACGGTGCAACTTTCAAAGGCGACTTTGTCAAACTCTTCGCTCTCATTGCTTCTAATGGCAGAGACACATTAATGTATCCGATAATTGATGCCCTCTTATCTTCTGCCCAAACAATCAATTTCAAAGCCTCGTACATGCGTGCGACAAGATGGCTTTCTTTAAGGCTGAGCTTAACTTACAGGTTAAGGTCTCTTTTAGATTTCTTTCTCAAGCCTCC
>JAWCNH010000088.1:0-4960 GCA_038848765.1 Bathyarchaeia archaeon | reverse complement strand
TTCAAGATGGAATCCCAACAAGGCTAATGGAAATTTTTCTTTCAGTGGGCTAAATTTTACGTGGAAAATATAAAATTTGCGGAAAATAAATGGCAAGAATCAGAAGGTTTAAGATTAAGGGTTGAAAGAGACTCAATGTTTACTTGGCGGATGTAACCATGAGTTTTGAAGTTTTGCATCGAGACCTATTAGCTCGGATAGGTAGATTGAAAACTAAAAGCGGAGTTGTTGAAACACCAGTTTTGCTGCCCGTCATTAACCCATTAATTCAGCCAGTTCAACCAAAAACCATGCAAACAGAATTCAAATGTAATGCACTTATCACCAATGCTTACATCATCAAAAAACATTTTGGAAACAAAGCCGTCGAAAAGGGCATACACAAACTTTTAGACTTTAACGGCGTCATTATGACGGACTCTGGAGCCTACCAGCTTCTCGTTTACGGTGATTTAGAACTCGACCCAAAGGAAATTGTGCAATATCAAGAGGAAATAAACTCTGACATAGCCACAATACTGGATGTGCCAACTGGCTGGAAAGTATCTAAGGATTTTGCTTGGAAAACAGTAACTGAAACTTTGCAAAGAGGCAAACAATTATTCGAAATCAAAAAGCGAGAAGACATACTTTGGGTAGGTCCAATTCAAGGTGGACAATATTTGGAATTCGTGGCGAAATCAGCAAAGGAAATGGGGAATCTCCCTTTCCAAATTCATGCTTTAGGCAGTCCCACGCCCATAATGGAACAGTACTTTTTTGACAAGTTGGTGGACATGATTATGGCTGCAAAGATGAACATGCCCTTGGAACGCCCTCTTCACCTCTTTGGCGCTGGGCATCCGTTCATGTTTGCGTTAGCTATTGCTTTAGGATGCGACCTATTTGATTCAGCAGCCTATGCAATCTTCGCCAAAGAAGGCAGATACATGACGGCTTATGAAACAAAGAGAATTAATGAGCTTGAATACTTTCCATGCTCATGCCCAAAATGCGCCAAGCATGAACCAAAAGATGTTTTGGACATGATGCCTAAAGAGCGGCAACAATTTTTGGCGAAACATAATCTCTACGCCAGTTTTGCAGAATTAAAACGCATAAAACAAGCAATAATCGAAGGAAGATTATGGGAACACTTGGAAATGAGAGCGCATTGTCACCCAGCCCTTCTACAAGCAGTGAAAAAACTTGGACAGTATAAAGACTACATGGAACACCACAGCCCAATCACAAAGAAAAGCGGCTTTTTCTATTTCAGTTCAGTCGGCTTGGCAAGACCAGAAGTTGTGAGACATACGAAAAGGCTTTTTGAGAGGTATTCAAAGCCTGAAAAAGCAAAAATTCTGGTCTTAATGCCAGCGCCAGCCAAAAAGCCTTTCCACAAAACAGAAAATTATCAAAGGTTGTTAAAGATGCTGAAGCAAAAAATGCCTGATGAAAACAAGTCTTTTCACGTGTGTTTTTATGCTGCCCCTTTCGGCGTGGTTCCAATCGAATTGGATGAAGTTTACCCGCTGTCACAGCATGAAGCAGCCTTTCCCTTCGACTTGGAAACAATCAACCATGTTGCAACGCAAATAGCCAATTACATTGCTTCCACAAACTACGAAAAGGTAATATTATTCGAAGACGTTAAAATGTGGAAAAGGAAAATTGGAATCGCTTGCCGAAAAATATGCGCAAGGAAGGGCATTCCTCTAGAAACTTATCCCTTGGAGGAACAAGACAAAACTGCAGAATAATGTTGAATAAAAGGTAAAAGGTCATGATTAAATTAGACTTACATGTGCATACCCTATATTCTGGCGACGCTGAGATAAGTCCGAAACAAATCGTAGAACAAATAAATGCGCATCCCTTCATAAAAGGTGTCGCCATAACAGACCATGACACGTTAGAAGGCTATTTCCAAGCTCGAAAACTCGCCACATCATACAAGGACATTGCAATTGTGCCTGGAATAGAAGTTACAACCAAGCAAGGACACTTAATTATCTTGGGAATAGAGGAAGAACCTAAACGTCCCATCACAGCAGGAGAAACTGTTGACTTTGCGCATCAAAAAGGAGGCATTATAATTATACCTCATCCTTATAGGGAAATGGGGTTAGGCGATTTAGCAGAAACTCTTCCAGCAGACGCCATAGAAGTCTTAAACCCAACTGTATCTCTGGAGAAAAACAAGATGGCGTCCACTCTAGCCAAAGTAAGAAACTTGCCAGGCGTAGCTGGCAGCGACGCTCACAGAATTCAGGAGTTATGGATGGCATATACTGAAGTGGATGCCCAAACCAGTGTTGATGATATTTTGAAAGCCATAAGAAGGGGATTGTTGAAGGTGGTTTCTAGTCGCTATTATGGAGTTTAAAATGAACTGTGAAGGTGGTGAAGGAAAATAACATTAGAAATTAAATTTCTTGGCGGCACCCGTGAAGTTGGAAGAATCGGCATAATCGTCAAAACTGAAAAGACACAAATACTGCTTGATTACGGCGTCATGGTTAACCATCAACCAGGCTTCCCTATGCATGTTCCGCCAAAGGACGTAGATGCCATAATACTAACTCACAGCCACTTAGACCATTCTGGCGCAGTTCCAGTGTTCCACATTCACGAAAGAAAACCAGTATACGCAAACAAAATAACACTGGAACTCGCCCAAATACTCATTGCAGATTTCATTCACCTTTCAGGCTATTATCTCCCCTACGAATATTTGGAACTTCGAAGCATGATTAGGAAATCTGTTCACATGGATTACAGAAAAGAAAAAACCGAAAAGGACATGAGTTTCCAACTTTTCGACGCTGGGCATATACCAGGCAGTGCTCAGGTTCTTGCAGAAGCAGAGGGGAAAAGAGTTCTCTACACTGGTGACATAAACACTGTGGATACAAGGTTGCTTCGAGGCGCAGACCAAAACTATGGAGAGTTGGACGCAGTAATAATGGAAAGCACCTATGCTAACGAGGAGCATCCAGAAAGAACCAGCTTAGAAAAAGAGTTTGTGGAAAAAGTAACCGAAGTGGTAGAAAGGGGCGGAACCGTTCTCGTTCCAGCCTTCAGCGTTGGGAGAGCACAAGAAATAGCCTGCATCCTAGCTGCTTACCATTTCGAACACACAGTGGTTATTGACGGCATGGCTCGTGAAACCAATAAAATATTGATGAACTATGTTAATTATCTGCGCGACCCGAGACTTTTCATGGATGCCATGCATTCGTTAATGTGGGTTGAAGGGTGGCGAGACCGAAGATTAGCGACAAAAAAGCCATGCGTAATAATCTCTCCAGCAGGCATGCTTAAAGGCGGTCCCTCCGTGTTTTATGTGTCCAAAATAGGAAAAAAGGCGCAAAACGCAGTTTTCCTAGTAAGCTACCAGATACCAGGAACGCCTGGAAGAGAACTTCTGGAAAAGGGCATGTGCATCATAGATGGGAAGATAAGGAAAGTGAAGGCGAAAGTTGAACGATTCGACTTTTCCTCCCACTGCGGCGCCACGGAACTTCGTGAGTTAGCGAAGAAGTTTAGGGGAAACCCAAAAATCTATGTGGTGCATGGCGCTGAAGGAAACTGCGAAAAATTTGCGAAATGGATAAAAGAAGAGGTCGGGCTTGAAGCTTTTGCACCGAAAGCCGGCGACGTTTACAAAGTTTGAGGTAGGAAAGTTTGAAAATCGCCTTGCTGCCCATAAACAGCGTAGAAATGGAGACATTAAGAAGCTTGCAAGAAGGTTTGTCGAAGGTTTTTCCAAAAACTGAATGCATAATTATCGAAGAGGAAATGCCGATTCCAAGAGAAGCTTTCGACGAGACAAGAGGGCAATATCATTCTAGTATTGTTTTATCAAAAATCCATAAACATGTTAAGAAAGGGGAAGCAAACCATGTTTTAGGAGTAACTGAAGCAGACCTCTTTGTTCCACGGTTAAACTTCGTTTTCGGCGAGGCTGAGTCGCCGGGAAAAGTTGCAATCATTTCCTTGCATAGGCTTCATCCCGAATATTATGGGCAACCGCCAAACAGGGAATTGTTTCTTCAGCGTTGCCTAAAAGAGGCTGTTCATGAAACTGGGCATATGCTTGGGCTTGGACATTGCCAAAACCTTCGCTGTGTGATGTTCTTTTCCAATTCCATCGCAGACACGGATAGGAAAGAATTTTTGTTTTGTGAACGTTGTTTTCAGCATGTTTTAAAACATGTGTGAGTGGACGAATTTGTCTTCTCAAGAAAAGTTTAAGGCAAGCCCTATTTATCTTGCTCCAATTTTGCTGAGCTTACTTGTCGCCCTTTTCTGCGCTTCCTTAATAACACAGTCGCCTCAAGAATTAAAGCCAGCGCCAATCGTTCCAGAAACCGGTCCAGACGTTTTTCTATATTCAAGCTTTTTTGTTTTCATTGTTGCTTTAGGCGCTATGATGGTTTATTTATTTTTAAAACATGGAATAGAATGGTTCATTCGAGTGCTGATTGCAGTTGCAATTACGCTTTTGACGTTTTTGCTTTCCCTCTATTATTTAGAATTACTTTTCGTCAAGTTAAACATTAAATTTTCACTTTTTGAAATCCTTCTCGCAGCCATTCTCCTAGCATCTTTTGTTGACGTAGAAATATTCGTTAGAAAAAGCATGTTTTATGGCTTTATCCTTCTAGTTTTAGGCGGAGCCTTCGGAACATTTCTAGGCGCGTCTATTCCCACGCTTGGCACAATATTAATCCTCGTTTTTCTATCCATTTATGATATTGCTGCAGTTTTCCGTGGACCGGTGGGCAAAATTGCTGAGCATGGCTTGGAGCGATTGCGGGGAATCAGTTTCAGTTTCCGAGAGCTACAAATGGGGCTGGGCGACTTGACCTTTTACTCTATGCTGGTGGGACACATGTTCATCCATTACGGATTTGAAGCAGCCTTCGCCTCTCTTCTAGGAGTACTTTTAGGCTCGCATTTGTCCCTAAAAATG
>JAWCNH010000087.1:0-5007 GCA_038848765.1 Bathyarchaeia archaeon | reverse complement strand
TTATTCCAACCGTTACATTTTTGGACGCCATTTTTTCTCCAACTTTTGAAAGATTTCCCATTGAATATTTTATGGCAACGCTTTTAAGGGTTTAGACTCGCAGGCGTTTCAAATTCTGACACCGATTCAAGGAAAGAATTTAGTTATACTTATTTATCGAAAAAAGTTATGAAGAACTTTCCCATGATTCTACAATGATTCTGGGTGAAAGGATGAGAAAGCCTCTTTGGACGCCTTCGGAAGAACGGGTTAAACAAGCCAACATAACTCGCTTCATAAACTTCGTCAATAAAAAGTACAGTCTTAAAATTGGCTCTTACGCCCAATTATATAAGTGGTCTATAGAAAAAATACCTGACTTCTGGGCTGCAATGTGGGAATTCGCAGAGATAAAAGCTTCACGTCCGTATGACAAGGTGGTTGACGATTTAAGTAGGTTTCCAGGTGCAAAATGGTTTGCAGGTGCAAAATTGAATTTCGCTGAAAACCTTCTGCGACATGGAAATGACCATTTAGCCTTCATATTTAAAGGAGAAAACCAGAAATCAACAAGAATAACCTATGCGGAAACCTATGATTCAGTGGCACGTTTAGCCAAAAGTCTTCGTGGAATAGGGCTTAAGGCAGGCGACCGCGTCGCTGCTTACATGCCAAACATTATTGAAACTGCAGTCGCCATGTTGGCGACCACAAGCATAGGCGCTGTATGGTCTTCTTGCGGAACGGAACTTGGACCCAAAGCCGTCTTAGACCGTTTCGGACAAATCGAGCCTAAAGTCTTGTTTACGGTGGATGGCTACCCCTACAAAGGCAAAATTTTCACTGTTTTGTCCAATGTTGAGCAGATAGTCAGAGGAGTTCCATCTCTAGAAAAAATCATAGTTGTTCCTTACATGGAAGAAAACCCCAGGATAGACCGTATTCCCAACTCTGTGCTCTATGGGGACTTTATTTCACAAGAAAAAAGTTTGGAAATTCAATTTGAACAATTACCCTTTGAACATCCCGTGTACATCATGTTTTCTTCTGGAACAACGGGGAAACCGAAATGCATGGTTCAAGGCGGAGGCGGCGTTTTAATCAACCATTTAAAGGAACTAATCCTTCACACGGATTTAAAACGGGAAGACAGAATTTTCTATATTACGTCGCCTAGTTGGATGATGTGGAACTGGCTGTTAAGCTCTTTAGCTGTAGGTGCCACAGTAGTCTTGTATGATGGAAATCCGAATTATCCAGATTGGGGTGCCATGTGGAAACTGGTTCAAGAAGAAAAGATAACCATATTCGGTTGCAGCGCAAGCTACATCAATTATCTAAAAAGCATCGGAGCCCAGCCGAAGAAATTCTTTGACCTGTCATCCTTGCGAGAAATATCCCAAACTGGTTCTCCGCTTTCGGCAGAAGGCTTCGAATACGTTTATCGAGAAATCAAAGAAGACTTGCATTTCAACTCTATTTCGGGCGGCACAGATATAAACGGCTGCTTCGCGGCTGGAACGCCTATTCAACCAGTTTTTGCAGGAGAATTGCAAGGTCCAGCATTAGCGATGAAAGTGAAAGCTTACAATGAAAAGGGCGAAGCCGTGGTGGATGAACAAGCGGAACTCGTCTGCGAATCGCCTTCGCCTTCTATGCCTCTTTATTTCTGGAATGACCCAGATGGCAAAAAATATAGGGACGCCTACTTTAGCGTCTATCCAAACGTTTGGAGACACGGCGACTGGATTATAGTTCACAGCGATACCGGCGGAATAACTTTCTTGGGACGTTCAGACTTCACTTTGAAGCCTTCGGGAGTACGTATTGGACCAGCAGAAATATACAACATTGTGGAAAAATTCGAGGAAATTGCGGACAGCCTTGTCGTGGGGCAAGAGTGGGAAGGCGACCAACGAATCATCCTCTTTGTCAAACTCGCCCCGAAATTTCAGTTAACGGAGGATTTAAAAAACAAAATCAAAAAAACCTTGCGTGAAGAAGCTTCTCCACGGCATGTTCCAGCCTTAATCATAGAGGCGCCAGACATTCCTTACACGTTTAATATGAAGAAAGTTGAAAGCGCCGTCGCAAACATCATAAATGGCAAACCAGTCACAAACAAGGACGCCCTAATCAACCCAGAATCACTAGATTTCTACGAAAAGATTACTACCGAACTTCAAAGGGAAGACAACTAAATTTCAAGTATGAGCATGACTTCTCCGATGTTAACTGTAGAGCCTTCTGAAACCTTAACTTCTTTAACGACTCCGCTAAAGGGCGAAACAATTTCATTCTCCATTTTCATAGACTCCACAACCAAAAGCACATCTCCAGCCCGCACAGAATCTCCCGGTTTCACTCTTAGGAGAACAACTTTTCCAGGCATGGATGCAATTACGGCGCCCTTTTCTAAGACTGATGTCTTTAAGAGCTTCTGGGATGTTGTGATAGTCGGTGTCAAAGCTTGTGCAAAAGTATTTCTTTTGTACGCCAACCGTGCCGTGTAAACTGTGCCATCGACTTTGACTGTGACAGATTTGTCACCCATGTTTTTAATTAATTCTATCATGTAGGGTTTGCCTTCAACCTTTATGAAAAATGGCTCTCCGGGTTTGATGCCATGGTAAAGTTCAACTTCAATAATTTTTCCGTCAATATTTGCCTTAAAAACAGTTTCACTTGTGGAGGCTGGCAGTTCAACCTTATGCAACTTTTCGTTTACTAAGACATTGCATTCGCCCAATTTTAAATGCCCCACCTATAGTCGCTAAAATCGATGGGTCTCTTTTCAGAAAACTTCCAACGAGAAGCAGCCGTAAACTTCCTTTCTGGAAGTAGGGCGCGTGAAAGTTTGCTGCGTTTGGAAAAAATTAAGGCTGCAATCACTGCTGCTATATCCTCATTTTTTAAACGTTTTTCAAAGGCGAAAATTTCAATCCTATCCTTTAAAAAGCCCGTGTCAATTTCACCCTTAACAAATCGTTCATCTTCCACGATTCGCTTTAGCAAGGGAATCGTGGTTTCGACACCTTCAATCTGGTATTCTTCGAGAGCATTTCTTAAACGGCGTATGGCTTCTTCACGGTTTTCTCCCCAAACAGCAAGCTTGGCTATTAAAGAATCATAAAACACTGGAACCGTATAGCCTACGTAAAGGGCGCTGTCCACTCTTACACCAGGTCCGCCAGGGACTCGATAGGCTGTTATTGTGCCTGGGCATGGTGCAAAATCCTTTTCTGGGTCTTCAGCGTTGATTCGGCAATTTATGGCGTGCCCATGCATTGTTATGTCCCCTTGTTTATACTGCAAAGTTTCTCCAGCTGCTATCCTAATTTGCGCCTTGACAATGTCAACGCCAGTAACCATTTCTGTTATAAGGTGCTCAACTTGCAAGCGAGTGTTCATTTCCAAAAAGTAAAACTTGCCATTCTTGTCCACTAAATATTCAACTGTTCCAGCATTTGTGTAATTTACGGTTTTTGCGGCAAGTATAGTAGTGTTTCCCATAGTTTTACGCAGTTCTTCAGTCATCATAGGCGACGGCGTCTCCTCCATGAGTTTTTGATGTTTTCTCTGTATGGAACATTCCCTTTCGCCAAGGTGTATGACATTGCCTTTTTCATCAGCAAGTATTTGAAACTCAATATGCCTCGGATTCGTCAACTGCTTCTCCATGTAAACTTGTGAGCTTCCGAAGGAAGTTTGAGCTTCTAAGCGAGCTAATTCAAAAGTTTTATCCATCTCTGACTTGTCTGCGACAACTCGCATGCCTCTACCGCCGCCGCCATAAACTGCCTTAAGAATAACTGGATAACCCAGTTTTTCTGCAGCGTCTTTTGCCTCTTCTAAGTCTTCAATCGCATCCATGGTTCCTGGAATGACGGGCACTCCAGCTTTCGCCATTGTTTTGCGTGCAACAAGCTTATTACCCATTTTTTTAAGCACTTTGCTTGAGGGACCTATGAATTTTATCTTGTTTTTTTCGCATGCAGTAGCAAAGGCTGGTATCTGAGCTAGAAAGCCGTATCCGGGATGGATGGCGTCGCATTGAGATTTTTTGGCTACTTCTATGATTTTATCTATGTTTAGGTAGCTTTGACTTGGCTGCGCGGCTCCGATGAAATGGGTTTCGTCTGCAAATTTTAGGTGGAGGGATTCTTTGTCTGCTTCAGAATAAACTGCGACTGTTTTGACATCTAGCTCCTTACATGCCCTAATTATTCGTAGCGCAACCTCACCTCTGTTGGCGATTAAAATTTTCTTGAACATTTTCTGCTCCAAGATGTTCTTACCCTTTTTATGGCGTTGAGCCGTTTGACTTTTTCGGTCAACACTTGCAACAACTAAAATTAGACACTTTAATATTGGACAATTCTATAAGACACGTATCAAACATGATGAGGGAAAATGGAAACTTTAAAGTCAATTAAAAACATCCTCGCTACAAGAAAGGAAGCCGTCAAAAAGTGGAAAAGTCAATATAAAATTGTAGGTTGGGACTGCTCCTACACTCCTGAAGAAATAATTTATGCCGCCAATGCCTTACCCATAAGAGTTTTCGCAAGTTTGGAAGCCACAAAACTCGCCGACGCCTATTGCCCACGTAACATGTGTTCTTTTGCCCGAAGCTGTTTCGATTTGGCTCTCAAAGGCGAATACGACTTTTTAGACGCTTTTGTCGTTTCAAAAAGCTGCGACACGAGGGAGAAAATGTATGACTTTTGGAAGCATTACATTAAAATTCCAAATTATTATTTCATAAACACTCCGCACACAAAGACAGAAGAGGCGTTAAGCTTCTTTTACGACGAGATTACCAGATTCAAAAAATGGTTAGAAAAAACCTTCAAAACCACCGTATCAAATGAATCCTTAATGAACGCAATCAAAATTTACAACGAAAACAGAACACTTCTAAAGAAACTGTACAATTTGAGAAGAAAGGAACCCCCTCTACTTTCTGGCTCTGAAGCCCTTGAAATTGTTTTGTCAAGCATGATAATGCCAAAAAACGAACACAAT
>JAWCNH010000086.1:0-5042 GCA_038848765.1 Bathyarchaeia archaeon | reverse complement strand
TGGATTTTAGACTCGAATTTGCAGGCTGGAGACAAAATAATCTTGTCTGGCACGGTTGGAGACCACGGCTTAGCAGTTCTTTCTGCGCAGGAAGGATTAAGCTTCGCAGGCAGCATTGTCTCTGATGTTGCGCCTTTGAACAAACTTGTTTTGCGGTTGCTAGACGTGGGCGGAATTGTCGCTATGAAAGATTTGACCAGAGGCGGTTTAGCTGAAGCTTTGAACGAATGGAGCGAAAAATCGCATGTAGGCATTTTAATTGAAGAGGAAAAAATTCCAATCAAAGAGAATGTGAGGGCGGCTTGCGAAATGTTGGGGATAGACCCACTGGAAGTTGGAAACGAAGGAAAACTAATCATAGGCGTCTTGCCAGAAAAGGCTGAAGAAGTTTTAGCTGTTTTGAAGGCTACTAGAGAAGGGAAAGACGCTCAGATAATCGGCGAAGCAACAAAAGACTTCGCAATGGTTGCCATGCAGACAGTTGTCGGCGGAAAAAGAATATTAGCTGCGCCAATAGGAGACCCGATACCACGAATATGTTAATGTGGAGATAGTTTTCTTGCCAAGCGTTTCGTCAAAAGAAACATTACTATGATTGGTAAAATAAAAAGCAATAGTTGCGCTGTTTGAAGTTGATTAATGACGTTTTGGTTATATATGTAACCCGATGGGAAACTGTCCACCAAGCCATGAACAAGTATTAAGGGCGTAATGTTCCCAGTTAGGCTGTAGAAATAGCCGAACATTACGCCGACGATGAATGTCCATGTTATGTAAGCGCTCATTCCAGCTAAATCTAATGGTTTCAAGTTCCAAACGAAATGCCAAAAACCGAAAAGCAACGCTTGAATGAGATTGGCTTTCCTTTTGCTGTAAAACTTTCCGAGAAGTGTTTGCATGAAACCTCTAAACAAGCCTTCTTCGCTGACGCCCACGCATAAAGTCATGAAAGGCATGGAAAACAAGAAGGGCAACGGATTATAGCCAGTTGCAACCAATTCTCCAGTTAACGCATAAACCAGAAGCGCATAAGGAACAACTGAACAAAACTCGTAAATTGCATAATATGCCAACCCAACCATGAGCGCCCTTCCAAAATTTTCTGTTTTGAAGCCGAACAAGGCTGGATTACAATTGAAGACAAAAACAATGGACAAGGTGACTAGGTAAACGACTGCGGTTTTCTCCCAAGCCATCCCAGAAATGAGAACAATTGGAATCCTAACACTCATGGCTAAAAGAAACAAGCCCAAAACCCAAATCCAAACATTCTCCTTTGACATTTCTGGAAGCTGAAAAGAAAGCTTCGCTTTTCCTCTATAATTTAAATACCAAAAATAAATTGGAATCAAAAGAAGTAGGGAAACAACTGCTGGAATCACATTTTCGCCGTAAAGCTCTATGTGGTAAACAGTTCCAGCGAGAAACAGTAGTGCGGATACGCCGAAATATGGGAGAAGCATGACAACTATTCGGTTCATGCACCTATGTTTGACACGCCGCCAAATAACATTTTCTGGGTTGTGGAAAGCTTTTATTCAGAACACCTGCCATAAGAGAATATTATGTCACATTCTAAATTAGCAGCCGTCTTAATGCTAGTTTACATAGCTCTTATATGCTTAATTATCCCAGTCAAAGCGACAGAATACAACGTTGGCGTTTCAGTTGGGCAATGGGTAAAATACGAAAACATTTTGGCTACCGGTCCACAAGCCCTTCAAGAATTAAATGAAACCCAATGGATACAGATTAACGTGGTCGAAGTTTCTGGGAAAAACATTACTTTGCACATGGTGGGAGAATTCAAAAACGGCACGGCAACTCCTGAAAAATGGATAAAGTGCAATGTTGAAACTGGCTGGACAAACACATCCATTCTAGGTGCGCCTCTAATACCTTTGGTGGCCGCTGCTGGCTTGCAAAGCGGCGACACTTTGCCCTTTCCTTCGGCTTCTCTTAAAATTAATAAAACCGAAACTAGAGATTATGGAGGCCTTATTACACGAGTTAACATTCTTAACTTGACTGTGACTGACGATTCTGGGAATCACCACGATTTCGTCTTCGGCTGGGACAAGCCTTCTGGAATACTGCTAGAACTAACAGTGGAAATACGAACCCTTGAACCTCAAACATATTCAAAAATGGCTATTAGCATGACAAACACAAACATTCCAGAATTTCCTTCAAACATAATTCTTCCAGCCTTCATGATCTCAGCCCTAGTCGCTGCACTCAGCCTAAAGAGAAAAGCCACAAGAAAAACCAAGACTTAACTTTCTTTTATCGCATTTTATGTCTAGCCCAGATTCTACATGTGCCTTCAAAGGAAACCATGCAGGCACCAAGCGGATGTTCTGGCTTGCAAGCTTTCAAAAACATGGGGCACTCGTCTGGCTTTATTTTTCCAATCATGACTAAGTGGCATAAACAGCCCGGATGCAAATCCCTACTAGACTTGACACGGACTTCGAAACGTTTCCGAGCATCATACACAGCGAATTCCTCTTTTAATGCTAAAGCAGAATCTGGCAGTTTGCCAAGCCCACGCCAAAAACCGTGAACTACATCGAAAGCTTCTGACATTAACTTCTGCGCTTTAACGTTGCCTTCCCAACTTACAGCCCTAACATACTCATTTTCCAGCCTAGCCTTTCCTTCACGAATCTGCCTCAAAACCATGTAAACAGCAACTAAAACGTCTAGAGGCTCGAAACCAGCGATTACGGTTGGCATTCCATAAGCTTTCGGAAACACCTCGTAAGGCTTTAACCCAATAATTGTTGAAACATGACCGGGCGCAATAAAACCGTCAATGTGCAAATCGCCTACGCCCATGAGCAGTTCCATGGCTGGCGGAATCAAACGGTGACAAACCAAAAAACTCAGATTTTTCGGCGGATTCGCCAAAACTTCTGCAGCCGTGGAAGGCGCAGTTGTTTCAAAACCCACAGCTAAAAAGCAAAACTCCCGATTAGGCTCAGCTTCAGCCATCTTAACGGCGTCTCCAACCCCGTAAACAACTCTAACTTCTCCACCCTTGGCGCCCACATCAGCCAAAGACAACTTCGAACCGGGCACACGTAGCAAATCTCCAAAAGTAAGAATGACAACGCCTTTTTCAGCCAACTCGATGGCAGCATCAATGTCGGCTGCAGGCACAACGCAGACTGGGCATCCCGGCCCTGCGATAACGTCGACTGTAGATGGGAGAAGACTGCGTAAGCCATAATGAGTAATTGTCCATTCATGGGTTCCGCAGACGTGGCAAATTTTCACTGGATGCGACGGCGCAATTTCCCTAATCTTGTTGGCAATTTGCCTAGCCATGTTTGGGTCTCGGAAACGCAGCATTTCGCTCATACAAGCATCCTCACGCTTTTGATTACGCAGTCTCTTCCGCTTACTATTTTTACTGTGCCGCCGCATTTTGGACACTTTAAAGTTGGCGTAGGCACGTGAAACGTTGGGTCGTCTTGGATGTTGAGTTTTCCTTCGTAACCGCATTCGGAACAGCGGACATTCCCTTCTTTCTCTTCTATAACTAGCCTAGAATTTTCCAAAATGGTGTTTTTGGTTAGCTGTTCATACCAGAATTTAACCTGTTCGGGGTTAAGAAACATCAGTTTCCCAATGGTAAGGCATACTTCAATAACCTTTTTTGCATTGCGTTTCTCAGCCTCACGCAAAACATTTTCCACTATCTGCGAGGTTATTGAGCCCTCATGCATGCTTTTGCGCTTCCTTTAAAGCCCCAAAGCCCTCACCACGTTTTCCACGCCTTCACCGATTCTGCAATTTGTCATCACAACCTTTGCCTTAGGATTCACTCGCCTAACGTCTGCCTCCAACTTTTTCGCGTCAACACCCATGGCTTCAGCTAAATCCACCTTATTAATAACGACTACGTCGGCGTCCATAAAAATGAAGGGATGCTTCATAACCATGTAAGGTCCCTCAGTAACGCTTACAACAACGATTCTGCTGTCCGAGCCTAACGGAAATTCCGCAGGGCAAATTAGGTTTCCAACATTTTCAATGAAAATCAAGTCTACTTCATCCAAGTTTATTTTTTGTAACGCTTTTTTGACGAGGTTGGCGTCTAAGTGGCATTCTTTACCTGTGTTTATGGCTACAACTTCGACTCCATGCCTTTTAATGAGTTCAGCATCAATGGTTGTGGTTAAATCGCCTTTAAAAGCGGCTATGCGATATTTCTCCTTCAAAAGTTCAACCATCTTCTCTATAAGGGAAGTTTTGCCAGCTCCTATGGAGCCCATGATGTCGATGGCTTTTATGTTATGTTTCCGAAGAAGCTGGCGGTTTTCTTCTGCTAAGCGTGCATTCGCTTCAAGCACGCTTGCCTCTAATTCCATGTCAAAAACTTCGCCTTCTTCAGCCTTCACAACATCTTTTAAAGACAAGCTTATGCTACTCCTATGGTTAACTTGTTGGCGGTTCGGATTCTTTTAAAATTTCGTTCCACAAACGCAAAGTCTCCATGGCTTCTCTTTCGTCTACTTTCTGAATGGCGTATCCAGCGTGAACAAGCACGTAGTCGCCGGGCTTTGCTTCTTCAACGAGCATTATGTTCACCTCTCGCAAAACGTTGCCGCCGAAATCAACTTTAGCTATGTTTCCATTAACGGCTATGATTTTCGCTGGAACCGCCAAACACATGATGCATCAATGAATAAGCGCATACCAAAAATAAAGGCGTTCTGGTTCTTCAATCACCAAACATTGTGATTAATATATAAAATTTTAGTATTTAGCATAATGAACTCTACTACTTTACATACAACATTGTTACTATCATACTTTCTGTCAATAACTTTGTTAGTTAACACTTAGGGTAGCGAATCTTATGCCGAAGGATATAATTTTCAACAAATTTTAAATATTTTTGGCATAAATTAGCAGTAGAAAAAGGAGAGATGAAAATGAAACATATTATTAGCCAAGGTCTAATTATTCTCCTGAGTGTTCTTTTATTATTAAGTGTTGTTTGTCCAGCTTCTACGAGAGATAAGCAACAG
>JAWCNH010000085.1:0-5103 GCA_038848765.1 Bathyarchaeia archaeon | reverse complement strand
TATAAGGGGGTATTCTAAACTTTACCCAAGCTATCCCCTCGTTGTTTGTTTTATTCAACAAAACAATGCGCGCAGTTTTCTCTGGGAAAAAGATGAGAAATGTTACGTCTTTGTAGCCCACAGGCCACATGTTGTACGTGATATTTACATATAATACAACTTCGGTTGTAGGGTTAAAGCCGCTGCTTGAAACGTTTATGCCTTGCCCTCCGTAAGGCGCCGGATAATAAGTGTAAACATCAAGTCTGTAACCTTGAGATTCTTCTGACACTGCATAAAAAGAGAAGGCGATTTCGCAATTTATGAGAAGAATTATTGAAGCGAATAGTAACAGAACATGTTTTGTTTTCATTTATTACACTACTAAGATATTATTCATGGTTTTATATAAATCTGGGTTCGAAAAAAGAAGCCTTGGGAAGGAAAGCTTTAAACGAAAAGGTTTTTAGGTTTAGGTTGCTGAATGTTGTCAACAAACAACCATTGTCTCGTGTGAGGTGAAAAGTGTTGTCTATATTTGCGGCGCCTGGTGCTTATGACCGGGCTATAACCGTGTTTTCGCCAGATGGTCGTCTCTTTCAAGTTGAGTATGCATTAGAAACTGTGAATAGGGGAGCAACCATTTTGGGAATTGCTTGCTCTGAAGGCATTGTGTTGGGCGCTGAGGAAAAAATTGAGTCGAAGCTTCAGGACACTAGTTTTACTTGGAAACTGTTTGAAGTTGATACGCATTTGGGAGCTGCAGTTGTGGGTTTAGGTTCAGACGCGCGCATACTGATTGATCAAGCGAGAATTTTTGCTCAAAGCAACCGTTTGATGTATGATGAGCCAATTGACGTGGAAGTTGTTGCCAAACGTATAGGCGACATCAAACAACTTTACACTCAACATGCGGGCGTTAGACCGTTTGGAGTTTCCATAATATTTGGCGGCGTAGACAAAACTGGAAACCGTCTCTTTTCAACTGACCCAAGCGGCACCTATAGAGCCTTTAAGGCGATAGCCATCGGCATAGGCAGAGAAACGGCGGAGAAAATCTTGAAAGAAGAATATAGGGAAGACATGAAACTTGAAGAGGCAATAAAACTTGCCGTGAAATGTCTTGTAAAAACCTTAGAAGCCAGGAATGAACCGCCAAGAGCGAAAATATCCATTATACCAGCTGATACGAAGAAAATAAGAATGTTGACCGACGAAGAAGTTGAAAAATACCAAAAGGAAATACAAGGCAGTGGCACCTAGATGAGTGAACGTTACACAATTGCCCGCATAACTCATGAAGGAGAACACTTCGAAATTCTCGTTAAGCCACAACCAGCGCTAAACTATCGTCTTGGGAAAATCACTTCAGTTTCGGAAGTTCTAGTAAGCGACATTATTTATACCGACGCAAACAAAGGACAAAAAGCTTCAGAAGACAAGTTGCAAAAAGCCTTCGGAACAAATGACAACCTAAAAATTGCCGAAATAATCCTAAAGAAGGGCACGCTTCAGTTAACCACTGAACAGCGAAGACAAATGATAGAAGAAAAGAAGAAACAAATAATCGCCTTTATATCTCGCCATGCAATAGACCCGCGGACGAAGCTTCCACACCCGCCTTTACGCATAGAAACCGCAATGGAACAAATCCACTATTCCATTGACCCATTCAAAGAAACAGAGGAGCAAGCCCAAGAAATCATAAAACTTCTACGTTCAATTCTGCCCTTAAAAATAGAACAAATCCAAGTTGCAGTTCGCATACCAGCAGAATACGCGGCTAAAGCCTACGGTGCAGCCAAAAGCTTCGGCACAATAAAAAGGGAAGAATGGCGAGCAGACGGCTCATGGTCTTCAATAATAGAAATGCCAGCTGGACTATATGGACCTTTCTTGGACAAGCTGGGAGAAATAACACGGGGCACGATGGAAGCTAAGCCCTTAGGATAGGATTAACACGTTTGGTGATTAATTTGCCCATGTTTTTCGAGAAAAAACAACTCGTAACTCCAGGCGACCTTCTAGCCGAAGGAGACTACATAGTAGGCGACAACACATACAAAGAAAACGGCAAAATTTATGCTTCACGAGTTGGCTTGGCAGATTCTGACGGACGCAAAGTGTATGTAGTTGCTTTGAAGGCTTTTTATCTCCCAAAAATCGGAGACACGGTTATCGGAAGCGTCACAGATGTTACAACAAACGGATGGATAGTAGACATCAGAGCGCCTTACCCAGCAGTGCTAAGAGCAAGCGACGCCCTTAACAAACCTTTTAAACCACGGATAGACGATTTAACCTCAATCTTCGACGTTGACGATTTACTAATTGCAAAAATAGTAGCCTACGACAGAACACATGATCCACTGCTTACAGTACGTGAACCAGGACTTGGAAAAATCACTCACGGGCAAATCGTGAAGATTACGCCTTCAAAAATCCCTAGAGTGATTGGGCGTAAAGGCTCCATGATTAGCATGATAAAACAGGAGACTGGGTGCCGCATCACTTTGGGACAAAACGGTATAATCGTGGTAAGTGGAAAAACCCCAGAAGATGAACGAATAGCTATAATGGCGCTCCGCAAAGTTGAGGAAGAATCCCACACGAGCGGGCTAACAGACCGCATAACAGAAATGATAAAAAAGGAAAAGGAGGCTATCAAATATGCCGAAGGAAACTGAAAAATTAATTGACAAAAACGGCGTCCGATTGGACGGAAGAAAATTTAATGAGTTAAGACCCATAAAAATCGAGGTTGGCATCCTCAATAACGCAGACGGCTCAGCCTATATTGAGCAAGGGAAAAACAAAATTTTGGCGGCAGTTTATGGACCACATGAAGTTCACCCGAAACATTTGGCGCTTCCAGATAGATGCCTACTAAGATGTCGTTATCACATGGCGCCCTTTTCGGTTAAGGAAAGAAAATCGCCTGCGCCATCCAGAAGGGAGATGGAACTTTCAAAAGTGATTAGAGAAGCGCTTGAACCGTCTCTTTTCGTTGAATATTTTCCAAGAACATCTATTGATATCTTCATAGAAGTTTTACAAGCGGATGGGGGAACACGATGCGCAGCCATTACAACTGCTTCTTTGGCTTTAGCAGATGCAGGGGTTCCAATGAGAGACATTGTAGCAGCATGCGCTGCTGGAAAAGTTGGAGACCAATTGGTGTTAGATTTGACTGACGAGGAAGACAAAGAGGGACAAGCCGACCTCCCGTTGGCGTTAATGCCTAACTTAAACGCTATAACGCTTCTTCAAATGGATGGACTTTTAACGCAGGAAGAGTTTGGGCAAGCAATAAACCTTGCCATTGAAGGCTGCAAACAAATATACTCGCTTCAAAAGGAAGCCTTAAAATCCAAGTATGTAGAAGTGAAGGAGGCAGTGGAAGAAGAATGATGACTTCAATGGCCGCTCACATAAAACAGAAACAGATTGCACAGCTTATCGCCCGTGGAAAACGACTTGACGGCAGAAGCCTCACAGACTACAGAGAAATCCAATTGGAAACTGGACTAATTGAAAAAGCAGAAGGTTCAGCGCGGGTGCGCCTAGGCAAAACAGAAGTTTTAGTAGGCGTCAAAATTGAAACTGGCGAACCTTTCCCAGACATACCAAACGAAGGCGTATTAACCGTCAACGCAGAACTCGTACCCTTAGCCTCACCTACCTTCGAAGCTGGACCGCCAGACGAAAACTCAATAGAACTTGCAAGAGTTGTAGACAGAGGAATACGGGAGTCAAAAGCCATCGACATGAGCAAACTGTGCATAGAGCCCGGTAAAAAAGTGTTTGTGGTGTTTGTTGATGTTTATGTTCTTAACCATGATGGGAACCTTATTGATGCGTCTGCGTTAGCTGCGCTTGCCGCCTTGCTTAACACAAAAATGTTCAATTACGAAGTTAAAGAGGGCGAAGTTAAAATAAAGCCTGGATATACCCAGCTTCCAATGCAAAACTATCCAATTGCGGTCACTTTTGGCAAAATAAACGATAAATTAGTCGTTGACCCTTGGCTTGAAGAAGAACAGGTTATGGATGCAAGGCTTACGATAACCATTGAAAAGGAAGGAAGAATCTGCGCTTTGCAAAAAGGCGGAGAAGGCTATTTCACTGTGGAACAAATTCTTAAGGCAACGGAAATCGCCCAGAAAAAAGCTTGGGAATTACGGAAAATCGTGGTGAAAGAATAATGGGGAAGACGAAGAAGGTTGGACCAACGAGAGGTTTCGGCGCCAAATATGGAGCAACTGTTAGGAAGAGATATGTTGACATAGTTACTGAAATGAAAAAGGCTCATCCATGTCCAGAATGCGGTTCCAAATCCGTTCGTAGACAAAGTGTGGGCGTTTGGAAATGCAGAAAATGTGGCTTAACATTTGCTGGAGGCGCTTATGTTCCAGTCACAAAGTTGGGTGTCGTGGCTAAAAGGGCGGCGAAAGGATTGCCTACGCCAGAATTAGAAGAGGAAACTGCTAGGTGATTTTGTTAACAACTTCCCGTCGACCAACAAAGGCTATGAGAACGTTTTGCCATGAGTTGAAAAGAGCCATCCCAAACATTATACGAATCAACCGCGGAAAAACTAGTTTCGATGAATTGGCGGAGAAAGCCATGGAACTCCATGCCAACCGAGTTATAATCGTGGACAGATGGCATGGCGGAGTTGGAAAAATCCAATTTTTCAACGTGGACACTTCTGGACTCACCCTTACATATCCAACAATACAAGTTGCAAAAGTGAAACTTCAAAGAGAGTTTGGAGAAAAAAGGATGAAACCAAATAAAACGCTTGCAATCTCAAAAACATCACAAAATTTTACTGAAGGGAACATTTTGGCTCAAAGTCTTTCGAAATTCCTAGAGGTTCCCATTTTATCTGTAGAGGATGCGATTGCAAACGGTTACCATGCAATCATGCAGATTTCACGAGATACTTCAAACCAGTTACAAATGACTTTCCTTAAACTTCCAGCAGTAAGGGAAACTGGTCCACGCATAATCATAAAACAACTAACATAGTGGAAACATATGAAAGTTTCTTATGCGCTTATTCGCTTGGAGTTTCCATCGGAAAGGCATTTGAACATAGTTTTGGAGGCACTAAAGCCA
>JAWCNH010000084.1:0-5120 GCA_038848765.1 Bathyarchaeia archaeon | reverse complement strand
CTGCCAAAAGATTTGAATTACACATTGAAGGCAACAATCTGCCACGGCTGCCCAGAATGCTTACGAGAAAAATGTCCCTACGACGCCTATGTCATCGTGAAAAACGGTGTCCTCCAAAGCGGCGTTATTGACCGACGCTCCATCGGAGCTGAACAGTCCGAAAGCCTCTTGCATAGGATTATAAAGGATTATGGAAGCGAGGCTGGGAGACAGTTTCTAAACAAGATTTGTCGACTTCTCAAGAATTTCCTAACGCTGCGAGGCTTCACCTACGCTTATGACGAGTTAGAATTGTCCCCAGCAGCCCAAAAAAGGATTAAAAAAGCGTTAGAAAAATATGAAAACCGCATACAAGAATTGATAGACGCCTATAGGAATGGAACTCTCCAAAGATTGCCCGGTCGCAGTCTTGAGGATTCTTTCGAAATTTATGTGATGAATGAATTGGCGAAAGCAAGGGATGAAGCTGGAAAAATCGCCGATGAAGATTTCACTTTAGAAAACGCTGGCATCCTCATGACTAGAACTGGAGCAAGAGGCTCAAACCTCAACATTGGCCAAATGGCAGCCTGCGTTGGTCAACAGTCAGTGCGTGGAAAACGAATAATGCGCGGATATTTAGGTAGGGCTTTACCCCACTTTATGGTTGGAGATGCTTCCCCCAAGGCTAGAGGATTCGTGTATTCTTCGTTCCAAAGCGGATTAGACCCCATTGAATTCTTCTTCCACGCTATGGGTGGACGGGAAGGCTTGGTGGACACTGCTGTTCGTACACAGCAAAGTGGATACATGCAAAGACGATTAATCAACGCCCTAGAACATCTCCGCATAGAATATGATGGCACCGTGCGGAACTCTGTTGGAGACATTATCCAATTTAAATATGGAGAAGACGGCGTGGACCCAGCTAAAAGCGACCATGGAAAAGCAGTAAATGTAAGTCGACTTGTCGAGCAAACCAAAATCCTAAGCGAAGGAGGCAAACCAGCCTCTCAAAAATACATAAAAGAACGCCTAAACACGGTGAAAGATCAACTTACCCCGCTTCTTTTGGAGGAATTGGAAAATGAGCTTTCAAAGGCTCAGCTGAACCAAAAAGACGTGGACAGAATTGTTGACTTAACCGTTGAGAACTATAAGAAAGCGTTGGTTGAGCCTGGAGAAGCTGTTGGCATCGTTGCTGCGCAGTCTTTAGGCGAGCCTGGCACGCAGATGACTTTAAGAACATTCCATTATGCTGGTGTTAGAGAGCAAAACGTCACTTTAGGTTTGCCGAGGCTTATAGAGATTGTGGATGCTCGGAGAGTTCCTTCAACGCCCATAATGACTATTTATTTAACGCCTGAATATGGTAAAAGCAAAGTGAAAGCTACCAAGATTGCCCAAAACATTGTTTTAACAACCTTGGAAGACATAACTGAGTCCATTTATGAAGATACGAAACGTGAAGAAATCGTTGTTGAGCTTAACTCCGCCATGATGAAAGACCGTGGCGTAACCATGGAAGAACTGCAGAACACGCTGCATTTGTCTAACGCAACAATCCAGTTCAAAGAAAAAGAGATAAGGATAAAGCCTAAAAAATCAGCAGACCTCAGAAAAATACTGGAAAAAATCCCCAGCTATCACGTTAAAGGCGTGCCAGGTATCCGTCGAGTCCTAGTTACCGAAGAGGAAGGCGAATGGGTTATACGCACGGACGGCTCCAACCTTGCCAAAGTTTTGGAAATTTACGGCGTTGACCCTACTCGAACAACGACGAACCACATTCATGAGATTGCAAAAACCCTTGGAATTGAGGCTGCTCGCAACGCCATAATACATGAAGCCTTAAGCGTTTTGGAAGAACAAGGACTTGACGTGGATATTCGTCATGTGATGTTGGTTGCAGAAATTATGACTGCAACTGGCAGTGTGCGTCAAATCGGTCGTCATGGCATTAGCGGAGAAAAGTCCAGCGTTTTGGCTAGGGCTGCTTTTGAGATTACTGTTCCAAACATTGTTGACGCTGCCATTAAGGGTGAAAGCGACCTTTTGAAGGGTGTAACCGAAAATGTTATAGTTGGGCAATCCATACCCATTGGCACTGGTTTAGTTGACCTTTACATGTATGCAATGCCAACCAAAGAGACAGAAACATCTAAGGGAGAGCAGAAGAAATGATTGACGTGAACAAGGCGATTGGCACTGCCGTGAAAACCGGGAAGGTGCAGTTTGGAGCAAACAACGCAATCAAAAACGCCAAGTTGGGAAAAGCCCAACTTATTGTCGTCGCGGCAAACTGTCCAAAAAGAGTTCGTAGCGACATTGAATATTACTGTAAACTTTCCAACGTGCCCATTTACGTTTACAATGGAAACAGCATCGATTTAGGCTTGGCATGCGGCAAACCCTTCATGGTTTCTGCGTTAACTATAAGAGAGCCTGGCGACTCAGACATATTAAAGGTTGTAAAACCAGCGAAAAACCCGGAATCTTCGGAGGCTGCTAATGACTAGCGGAATCAAATTCACCAGCACAGAAATGAGGTATATAGCCTTATTTGAAAGCATAACAGGAGCTTCAGTCAAAGACTGCATAATTGACGAAGAGTTGAACCGTGTAATTTTCATAATTAAAGAAGGCGACATTGGCATGGCTATTGGAAAAGGCGGAAAAAACATTCGTCTCCTAGAAAGAATGACAAACAAGAAATACGAAGTAATTGAGTTTTCAGAAAACCCGGCTCAATTCATTAAAAATGCTTTGAAGCCAGCGCAAGTTAAGGAAATCCGCATTACTGAACGCCCAGACGGAAAAACCATTGCGGTTGTTTCTGTAAACCCAAAAGATAAGGGAGTTGCCATAGGAAAAAATGGGCGAAACGCTGAACGCATTAGATTTTTGGCTAAACGTTACTTCCAAATACAAAACGTCAGCATAGTATAAACAGATTATTTCTTCTTTTGAAGCATTTTTTCCAAGAATGGTCGGATTTTCTCGTTTTCCGCCTTGATTCTTTCTCTTCCTAACGCATGAAGTTGTTCAGTCATTTCTCTGATTAGTTCTGCGAATTTCACGCCTTCTGCTGCTGAAACATATTCGACACGGAACCTCTGCGGGCTTAATCCAAGTTTTTCCAGCATGGGCGCCAAAGCGTCCATTCTTGCCTTCATTTTCCAATTTCCACTAATATAGTGGCAGTCATAGGGTAGGTGGCATGCGCCAACGAGCACCATGCCTGCTCCAAGCCTAAAGGCTTCTAAGACGAAGTCTCTGTCAACCCGCCCAGAACACATAACTCTTATCGCCCTATGCGTAGGCGGATACTCTAAACGGCTTGTCCCAGCCAGGTCTGCGCCTGCGTAACTGCACCAGTTGCAAAGGAACCCTAAAATCTTGTCTTCTGGATTCTCTTCCAACGCAGCTCTTATCTGAGCCATAATTTGCGCATCCGTGAAGTGCATTTGCGTTATGGCGTCTGCTGGACATTCGGCGACGCATGTGCCACAACCGTGACACATGGCTGCAGTCACCTGCGCCGCCTGCTTTTCTGGAGCCTTAATGGCACCGTAGGGACACCTCTGAGCACAAATTCCACAAGTTACTGTTACGTTTCGGCACTTCTGGGCGTCAACCACAGCTATTATAGGCTCAATTTTCCATGTAGGCTTCGAAAGTATCGTGGCTGCTCTTGCGGCGGCTGCGCTTCCTTGCGCAACACTGTATGGAATATCCTTCGGTCCTTGGCATGCGCCGGCTAGGAAGATTCCGTCGACAGCAGTGTCTACCGGCTTGAGTTTTGGGTGGCTTTCCATGAAGAAGCCGTCTGTGCCTCTTGTTATGCTAAGGATTCTTGCAACGTCTCCTGCGTCTTTTTTGGGAATTGCCGCTGTGGATAATACGACCATTTCCACTTCGAGTTCTATTGGCTCTCCTAACGTGATTTCTTCAGCCCTTATGATTAAATTCTTGTTTTCCTGGTTTTCCATAATGTGGCTAACTCTTCCTCGGAAAAAGTTTATGCCAAGCTCCCTTGCTCGGCGGTAAAATTCTTCGTAACCCTTAAAGTGTGTGCGCATGTCCATGAAAAGAATGTGAACTTCAACCTCGTCCTTGTATTTTTCTTTTAGCAATATGGCGTTTTTAAGCGCGTACATGCAACAGAATCCAGAGCAATATTCGTATTTGTTGATGTCACGTGAGCCGACGCATTGGATAAACGCAACCGTATGAGGCTTCTTGCCGTCTGAAGGTCTAATCACTTTGCCTCCGGTGGGTCCAGCGGCTAGGATTAGTCTTTCGAATTCTAGGGCTGTGATGACGTTGTCGTATTTTCCATAGCCATACAAGCTGTTGTCGTATGGTAGGTAAATGTCGAAGCCTGTTGCCACAATTATTGTTCCAACTTCAAGCTCGATTTCTTCTGGTTTTTGTTCGAAGTCTATGGCTTGTCTCGCCCCGCATGCGTCGACACATTTGTAGCATTCGATGCAGTAGTCCCTGTTTATGGTGTAGATTAAAGGAACAGCTTGGTCGAAAGGCACCGATATCGCCTTTCTCACGCCCAAGTTCATGTCCCATTCGTTTGGGTATTCGATGGGGCAAACATCTTTGCATTCGCCACAACCAGTGCAGTTTCCAGCGATTACGTAGCGTGGGTTCTTCTTTATTTTCACCTTGAAGTTGCCCACGTAACCGGACACGCTGACCAAGTCTGCGTAGGATATTATTTCGATATTAGGATGCCTATTGGCATCCACCATTTTTGGTCCTTCGATGCAAATCGAACAGTCTAATGTTGGGAAGGTTTTGTCCAGTTGCGCCATGTGTCCGCCTATGCTTTCCGTCTTTTCAAGAAGATACACTTTGAATCCCATTTCAGCCAAGTCAAGCGCGGCGTTTATGCCTGCAATTCCGCCGCCTATCACCAAAGCCTTGTTCGTTACTGGAACTTCGATTGTCTTTAAAGGTTGAAGTAGCCTAGCCTTTGCAACAGCCATCTTCACTATTTCTTTAGCCTTTTCCGTCGCCTCTTTGGGTGTGCTTGGATGACACCAAGAGGAAAATTCACGAATGTTTGCCATTTCGAAATAGTAAGGATTCAGCCCAGCTTCTAAAACTGTTTTGCGAAATGTAGG
>JAWCNH010000083.1:0-5325 GCA_038848765.1 Bathyarchaeia archaeon | reverse complement strand
AATCTACTTAAAAGTGCGGACGAAAACGCCTATAACATAGGAGAGTTGGGAATAGGGACTAATCCAAAAGCAAGAATCACGGGCGCAGTGTTAGAAGACGAAAAAGTGTTAGGAACCATTCACATCGCCCTAGGCGACAACACATCCTACGTAGGTGGGCATACCAAAAGCAGCATACATTTAGACGGAATCCTCTTCCAGCCTACAGTTGTTGTTGACGACTTCACATTAATGAAAAATGGAAAACTCCAAGTAGAGTCATGAAGAAGGCATTTGGTGAAATCTTGTTGAGAATACCAATTCCACGCCAACATACGCCAGCAAAACGAAAACTATGCCAATCAACAACATAATCGATGCTTGACGTGGCTTGAAGGCATATTTAGTGCTCTGATAGATTAACCACAAACCGGCAACACCAATCATGTAAAGAACCATTATAAATACGCTTTCGCCGAGGAACTGATCGCTTATGGAATAAGGATAGTAAAATATGATTCTGCCGCCGCTTGAAACTATTGCAATCATAGGCTGCACGAGAATATCATAGATTCCGCCTCCTAGAAGAAAAATGGAAAACCCAACTGCCAGAAGGGTTATGAAAACTGTTGAAGGTTTCGCTGTGGCGATTTTCCAGTAAAACTTTTGTAGAAAGTACGGAAACGAACTGAATTTTCTCCTAATCTTGCTTGTCATGGTTTTCCTCACTTTTCAGCAGTTCTTCAGCTACTTCTTTAGCCCATTCGCCTGCATAGGGATTTTTGACAATCTCACTTAAATACTCTTTCCAAGAAATTTCTAAAGCTTGCTTCCAAACTTCGAATTTTTCCATCAAATTCCTATAAGCCTTTTCATGCAAGTCACAATATTTATTGTTGACTGCTTCTCTGCTGCATAGCTTGCACTTCAAAACGTTGCCTCCTCTCTTCTTTCAGCGGGCAGTTCGGGTTGAAACATAAATTCCAAGGTCGTTTCCCCTTTATGCGCACTTGCGCAATAGGCCAGCCGCATCCACGACAATTTTTTCCCAAAGGTTTCACTGTTCCACGTTGAGGCAATGGGAAGGATGTTTTGCATTTGCCTTTGAAAAAGTTGGTGCATCCGAGGAATCTTTTCCCTGTTTTTCGTGAATAAAGAATCATTAGTTTGCCTTCGCCGCAGTTTGGGCAGTTTCCAACGATTCTTTCTTGCATTCTAGCCTTTTTTATGGCTTGACTTAACGCTTCGCCTATTGTTTCTTCCTTCTTCTTAAATTCTTCTAGTATGGGCTTTAATCGTTCAACAGCCTCAACCAACACGGTTTCTCTTTTGCCATTATTGTTTTGGATTTCTTCCATTTTCTCTTCAAGTTCACGAGTAAGCTTTACTGAAATCATGCCTGGACAATACTTGTTAAGTATTTCAGTCACATCGAAGCCTAAATCTGTCACTATGATTCGCTCTTCGGTGATGTATTTCCTTTCATACAATGTTTCAATAATGTCCGCTCTTGTTGCTTTTGTCCCAATGCCCACTTCCTCCATTTTTTTGAGGAGACTGCTGGGATTGTAGCGTGGAGGAGGCTTGGTAAACTTGTCTTCACGAATTATTCTAACTAAGCGAACGGTTTCTCCTTCTTTTAGAGGCGGTAGGGAAACTTCTTCTGCTCGAATGTAAGGCTTGTAAAAGCGCATCCAACCTTCCTTCAAGATTTGTCTTCCACGCAAGAAAAAGTGGTGCCCATTAACGTTTATGTCGGCCTTCACGCTTTGTTTTAAGGCTGCTTCGCCAAAAACAGCCATGAAACGTCGCACAACTAGGTCCCATATTCTTCTTTCAGCTTCATCCAAAACTCTTTCAGGCATGTTTCCAGTCGGATAAATCGCTGGATGCGCTGGGTCTTCCTTCTTTCCTTCATTGGGCACAAGTTTTTCCATTTGAAGAAGCTCTGTAGCGAGTTTTCTATAGGCGTTTTCTCGGCTTAATCCGTTTAGTATCGCCTTGTAGTTGATTACTGGCGGAAGTTTTTGACTGCTTGTTCTTGGATATGAGATTAAGGCGTCCAAGTATAAGCGTTCAGCAATGTTTCCAGTTCTTCTTGGCGTATAGCTGAAGAGGCTGTAGGCTTCGGTTTGCAGGGAGCCTAAATCAAAGGGTATGGGCGGAGAAATTTGAGTTTTCTTCATGTCAATTTTTTGGATTACGCCATCCTTTCCTTCGCAGGAAGCAACAACGGCGTCTGCTTCAGCCTTCTTCTCAATAACCTTCTTCTCATATTCGACTTGAAATCTTTGCCCATCAATTTCTATTTCAGCCAGAATACTCCAATAAGGCGTCGGCACAAAGCTTCTAATGCTCCTTTCCCTAGCAACCAAAAACTTTAAGGTTGGACCCTGCACACGCCCAGTGCTCAGCGTAGCGTATTTTCCACTCCAGCGGTTCGCCGCCAAAGTTAACGCTCTAGAAACATTTACGCCATAAAGCCAATCAACCTCATGCCTCGTTCGCCCAGCCTCTATGAGAGCAAAATCAAGATGCTGCAACAACTGCTTATAAGCAGTTTCCAACTCGTTTTTAGTTAACGTAGAATACTTCATTCTTTTCGCAATGTTTTCCTTGTTTGCGCATGCATACTTGAGTATGCAATAGCCTATGAGGCTGCCTTCAATGTCATAGTCGCAGGCGTCGATGAATTCGTCAGCTTCTTTTGCCAACTTAGAAATAGTTTCTATCCATGTTCCAATTTCTTTAGCGCCTTTTTCAGCTAAATGCCGAGGCACCCATTTAAAACTGAAAACTGGATAATAGTTGCGTGTGCCTCTCTCATGCATGATTGTGTATAAGTGCCCAATCGCGGGAACCACAACCAATTTTTTTCCTCTTTGGGCGACATAATAGGGAACCTTGTTTTCCTCAAATTTTTTAGGCTTGCCTTCAATATCTAGCGCCTGCGCTATTCTTTGGGCAGCATCCGGCTTTTCAGTGATAATTAAAGAGCAACCACCCATGAAGACACCTTGCTTCACTTAAACATCTTAAGTTATATATTTTCCCATAAATTCGAACTTAGGCGTAGATAACGCATCTTTTCACTGTTATGGTGGGAGTCAAACATTTTAAGAGAATCAGCGACAAAGAAGTGTTAAGAGGAGTTGTTATGACGAAACTTGCAATCAGTCCGAGCGAGCATGAAAAGCGCATTGAAAAGGTTAGAGAAGAATTAGCCAAAAGAAAACTTGACGCCTTATATTTAACCAGTGGCATAAGCTTCTTCTATCTCACTGGTTACTCTTACATTGCCACTGAAAGACCCGCAGCCTTAATCGTTCCACTTCATGGCGAAATAACCTTCATGGGACCACAACTTGAAAGGGACCATATACCGTTGAAGACAAGCCTTATCAAAAACATTTACACCTACCCAGACTATCCAGGACAGAGACATCCCATGGACTTTTTCGCGGAATTTATGAAGGAAATGGGTTTAGCTGATAAGCGGATAGGCATAGATAACATGGCTGGGGCTTCTGGAATTTTCGGTTACCGCGGAACACCAATTACAGAAAAGCTGCCTAAAGCCAAATTCGTTAATGCGAAAGACATTGTTGATGACATGAGGCGGGTAAAGTCGCAAGCAGAAATTGAGCTTATTCGAGAAAGCGTGAAATGGGCGAATTTGGCGACAACATTACTTCAAGAATATGTTGAGCCTGGACTGTGGGATGTGGAAGTTTCCCTTGCAGCTTCTTATGAGGCTTCAGTGATAATGAAGAAAACCCTTGGACCAGACTATGTGCAGACTCATTGGGCGCTTGCGCCAGCCATAGCCCTTTTTAGGGGGCAAGTCGGCGAAATGTCAGCCATCCCGCATTCTATTGGGACTGGGCGCTGCATTAAAGAAGGGGACGTTTTGATTGGCGAAGCTGCAGCTGAAATTGGCGGTTATAGTTGCGAATTGGAGAGAACAATGATTGTTGGAGAGCCCACAGAGAAACAGAAGAAATATTTTAAAGTGATGTTGGAAGCTCAAGACGCTGCGTTGAAGGCATTCAAGCCCGGCGCAAAATGCAGCGATGTGGATAAGGCGGTTGCTAAAGTTTTCCGGAAGGCTGGTTTAACAAACCTTGTAAGACATCATACTGGTCATGGGTTAGGTTTAGAGGGACATGAGCCTCCATGGCTGGATGTTGGAGACGAAACAGTCTTAAAGCCTGGCATGGTTTTCAGTTGCGAACCCGGCATATATGAGCCGAAGTTTGCTGGTTTCAGACATTCGGACACTGTAGTAATTACGGAGGATGGAGCGGAAGTTTTGACTTATTATCCGAGGGATTTAGATTCTTTAACCATACGAAGAAAATAGCGTGTTCAATGCTTCTGTTTGAAGTAGTCTGTTATTTTCTTTTGAAACAATGCAGCCTGCAAGAGTTTGCTTCTCGCTATCCATTGTTGCATTGAGATTTGGAATTGACTGGCGATTCTCTGCAAGGCTTGTTCTAAAGTGTCGTATTTTAGTGGTTGTTGTCGCATGGCGTTCCGCACGTTTTCTCTTACTTGCCAAACTCCAACTGGCATGATATATCCAGGATGGGCTTCTCGTAGAACAACCACAGTCGCTTGTCTCCTTTCTTTCAGAAGTTGTTCGCACACAGCCAATCGCGCTGCATAGTAGCATCCGCCGATGTCTGCATACGTGGTGCGTCCATCATAGCCTTCCCAATCTGAGAACATAACTATATTTTTTCCAGCTGGATTCCAAACGGTGCCTGGATACCATGCTTCCATGGCTTCGTAGCTCCATGCTTGCGGCAACATTAAAACTTCAAAAATGTTGTCTAAATAATGCGATTCGTAAACTCGGAATTCGTTGATTTCTGGGAACATTTTGATTTTTTCTATTAGCTCTTTCGAAATTATGCTGTCAACGGCTGTTATGCTCCAACGTGTGGGGACAAGTCGCCTATTATTTTTTAAACCGAAAGCGCCTACGCTGAAGGCTCTTTGAATCTTGGTTACCAAAACGCCTTTTCCATAAAGCTCTTTCACAGCGTCTGCAGCCTTCAAGTCTGTATCGCCGTAGGCTTTTTCAATTTTATCGTCCCAGCGGGCAGAGCTTACACGCAAATCTCGTATAGGTGCGGAAGGACCGAAAGGCTGCACTTCGTCGTCTAGGACAATGAAGCCCCTCGGCTTCTTTTTCAACATTAACTCTACATCAACTGGGTTTGTTGCTAAAGCTAACTCCCTAGTCTTATCCATTATTTTGCCTGCATCTTCAAAACGCTTAACGTGAACTCGAAATTTCCCCCTAATCAGCATTGAACGAAAACCAACAATCTCGTCAAT
>JAWCNH010000082.1:0-5352 GCA_038848765.1 Bathyarchaeia archaeon | reverse complement strand
AAATTCTGCGTAAAAAGGGAAAATTCGTGCCGGACATTGTGATGGCTGGAGGCTTCATAAGCGAAACACAGATTTTCAAGGCTATAGCCTTAAGCAACTTTGGCAATGGACCCTACGTCAAGGCAGTTTTGATGGCTAGGTCTCCGCTGACAGCGGTGATGAAGGCTTCCTACTTCAAACAGTTAGCCGAAGAAAACAGACTGCCAAAAACCTTCGCAGACAGATACGGAACCTCACCAGAAAAATTCTTCATCGCAGCACCAAAACTGAAAGACAAATACGGCTTAAAAGCCAAAGAAATCCCATGGGAAGCCGTTGGCTTATACACCTACTTAACTGACCGCATCGGCGTAGGGCTAATGCAACTTATGGCTGGCGCAAGAAAATGGAAACTTGAACTGCTAGATAGAAACGATTTAATGGCGTTGTCTGAAAGGGCAGCAAAAGTCACGGGAATACCGCTTGCCGAAGAAGCCGAGAAAGACGCCATCGAAAGAATCCTCAGCTAAACCCCCTCTTTCTTTCTTTATACCGATGAAAGCTTCTCCACAACTATTAAATTGCTTTGCTATTTTAGTTCTCTTATAACGTTATCTTGGAGGCTCAAATGGTTTGAGTTTTGAAATGTGGACGGAAAAGTATAGGCCTAAATCCTTAGATGAAATGGTCAACCAGAAAGAAATTGTTGAACGCCTCAAAAGTTTTGTTAAGGCTAGGAATGTGCCTCACTGCATCTTTGCTGGTCCGCCTGGAACTGGGAAGACTACGGCGGCTCTTTGTTTGGCTCATGATTTGTATGGCGAAGGTTATAGGGAGCATTTGATGGAGTTGAATGCCAGCGACGAGAGGGGCATAAATGTGGTTCGTGAAACTGTGAAAACTTTTGCCAGAGTTCGCTCCATCGGGGAGATTCCCTTCAAAATTCTCATCTTAGACGAAGCTGACAATATGACTGCTGATGCGCAGCAGGCTTTACGGAGAACCATGGAACGCTACACGGAGACTTGCCGTTTCATTTTAATCGCCAACTACAGCGGAAAAATCATAGAACCCATACAATCCAGATGCGCCCCTTTCAGATTCACCTATCTGCCCAGAGAGGAACAAGACAATTATTTGCTGAACATCACCAAAAAAGAAAACGTGAAAATACTTAAGGACGGATTAGACGCCATATTCGAAGTTTCAGGCGGAGACTTGCGAAGGGCAATCAACGCACTACAAGCTGCAGCTTCTCTCGGAAAACCTGTCACCAGCGAAATCGTCTACTCTGTGATTGGAAAAGCCAGCCCCTCAGATGTTCGGGACATGTTGCTTACCGCCATGAAAGGCGACTTCATAAACGCCAGAGAAAAGCTGAGAGAAATGATTCTGAAATATGGCGTTGCTGGAGTAGACATCATTCGCCAAGTTCACGTTGAAATCTTTCGGCTAGACGTTCCAGAAGCATGGAAAATCAAGCTTGCAGAAATTGTTGGCGAAATAGACTTTCGTCTCGTGGAAGGCGCCAACGAAGAAATTCAATTAAGCGCCTTACTCGCCCATCTTGTTGAGGTAGGTTCCCAATTGAAGCATGGTGGTTAACCTTTGTATGCAGCGTGGACAGTAAAGCATAAGCCTCAAACTCTTTCGGAAGTTGTAGGCAACAGAGAGGCTATTGAAAAACTCGTAAGTTGGGTTCAGTCTTGGGAAAAGGAGACTCCTAAAAAACGCGCCGTTTTTCTTTACGGCCCGCCTGGTGTGGGCAAGACGGTTTCTGTTGAAGCCTTAGCCAAGGATTTAAACATGGAATTTGTAGAAAAGAACGCAAGCGATTATCGCACAGAAGAAGCCGTACAAAAGTTTGCGGGCTTAGCCTCCCAGTATGGAACATTGTTTGGACGTAAAAGGCTGATTTTGTTAGACGAATTGGACGGCATCACTGGCGCCGAAGACCGTGGCGGAGTCAAGGCTATAACTGAAATCGTAAAGTCCACGCAGTGTCCCATCGTGCTTATAGCCAACAACGCCTACGACCCCCGTTTCACTACTCTCCGAAGCTATTGTCTACTAATCGAATTTAAGAAACCTCCAGCTGGTGAAGTTATGCGCCATCTTAAACGAATATGCCAAAAGGAAAGGATAGAGGCTGAAGAAAGCGCGTTAAAGTTTTTGGCTCAACGTTCTGGCGGTGATGTGCGTTCTGCCGTGAATGATTTGCAAGCTTTAAGCCAAGGCAAAACACGCCTTACCTTTGAGGATGTTTCTTGGTTGGCACACCGAGACCGCAAAGAAGTAATTTTCGACGTTTTGAGGCTGGTTTTTTATGGGAAAAGCTGCGAGGGCGCCAAGCAAGCAGTAGACATGGCGGATGTCGACCCAGACATGCTTCTAGAATGGATATATGAGAATGCGCCCTACCATTTCAATGACCCTCACGACTTAGTTAAAGCCATGGACGCCCTAGCCATGGCAGACCTTTACCGTGGACGGATAAAAAGAACGCAAGATTGGAAACTAACACGCTACGTGGTCGACTTCATGACTGCGGGCGTTGCAATGGCAAGAGAAAAAAGCACGAAGACTGGATGGGTTCCCTTCCAATTTCCCAAAAGAATACAGCTGCTGTCAAAAAGCCGTTTGGAAAGGGACATGAAACTACGTCTTGGCATGAAGATTAGGCGAAGATGCCACATTTCCGCCATAAGGTCTACAAGCGAAATAACGCCATTTCTAAAGGTGATTTTTGAAAACAACGCTGAAATGGCAGCTAAACTGGCTAAATGGTTCGACTTCGACGAAGAAATGATAGAATATTTAGCCGGCGGGAAAAAGAAGCAAATAAAAGCCATTACAAGTTTGCTCAGCTAAAAGTTTCTCTAAAAGCGACATAAATCCGCGTAAGTTTTGACTCGTCAAAATGATTTTCTTTCGACATGTCAAATCAGCAACAGTAGGCTTTCGCCCATCGTTGTTGAACAAAATTACTAGGCTCTTGCGGATATGTTTGGGAGGGAAAGAAAAATATTACTTTCTTCTAGAAGATAATTATTATTTGAGGGGTGGAGAAAGCCTATGAGCGTCATTTTGACAGCTGACCGCACTTTGATGAGTAATTACCACTCGAACGAGTTCATAGGCTTCGGCACGACAGCGCCCGCAAATGTTTTCCCCAACTGGTTTTACCAGAGACTATTCTTTCCACCCATCAAAACCAAAAAGGGAATTCCTATACAGGCTCCTTATGGCTTAAGAAAGGTTGAAGCGCAACTGCTAAACGAAGGCTTCAATGTCCTAACCGTCGACCCAGACCATTTGGCACGCTACATTGACGACGCAAAAGTTTTGGGCATTCACACAATGGACCCTTTCGGTTTAGGCCCATCATCTACAACTTTTGCCAAGATATTGCGAACCGGCGAGCCATACCTGGCGACTTATTTTAGGGCGACTTTGGCGAAGCCAGAAATTCGGAAAGCGAAGCGTAGAGGGCTGAAAATCATTGTGGGCGGTTCGGGCGCTTGGCAGTTTAAACATTATCCGGAATTTTTAGACAAGTATGGGATTGACTGCGTTATTGATGGGGAAAGCGAAAAGGTTGTGGGCAAAATTTTCAGAATGGCTATGGATGGCGAGGAGTTGCCCAGATTTTATGATGTTGACTTGAAGGATGTTCCCAGCCTTGATGAAATTCCAGACATAAAGTATCCTTCCATTAATGGTCTGATAGAAATTGGGCGTGGATGTTGTCGAGGATGCAAGTTTTGCAGCGTCACTCTCCGCCCCTTGCGTTGGTATCCATTGGACAAAATTGAAAGAGAAATCAAAGTAAACTGGAAGTCTGGCATTCATGGTCAGATTCTCCATGCAGAAGATGTTCTTCTCTATGGTTCACCGAACACCATACCAGACCCTGAAAAGGTTTTAAGGCTTCATAGACTCTGCAAAAGCTTCGGCGGAGGCATAGGTTGGAGTCATGCTTCTTTGGCTTCTGTGGCTGTTAATCCCAAATTGATAGAAAATGTTTCTGAGATAATTGTTGATGATAGGCAGAAGTGGTGGGGCGCAGAAATAGGCATCGAAACTGGTTCGCCGGAGCTTATAAAAAAGACTATGCCCGCTAAAACGCATCCCTTCAAGCCTGAAGAGTGGCCAGAAGTTGTGAAGACGGCTGCGGGTATATTGACTGACAATAATTTTGTTGCTGCTTGCACGTTGGTTGTCGGTCTGCCAGAAGAAACAGAGGGGGATTTGATTAAGACTATTGAATTGATTGACGATTTGAAAGACTTTAAGAGTGTTATTGTGCCTCTTTTCTTTGTGCCTTTGGGTAGGTTGAAGGATAAAGATTGGTTTAAGTTTGAGCAGATGACTCCGCTTCATAGGGAGTTGCTTTTGAAGTGTTTGCGTCATGATATTTATTGGGTTAGGGTGATTTTGAAGTCCTATTTTGAGGGGCAGTGGCAGGGTCCGCTTTTGAGTCCTTTGTATAGGTTGTTTATTTGGTTGGTTCGTTATAAGGCTCGGGCTTATTTGTGAAATTGGGTTTTTGGGGTTTTAGGGCGAAACTACGGTTAGTTTCATTTGTTTGACGCCCTTTTTTGTGGCTAGTGTTTCTGCGAGTTTTTGTATTTCTTGTGCTTCGCCTTTTACGGCTATGGCTTCTAGGCAGTCTCTTTCGCTTAGGTGTATATGCATGGAAGAGCATATTATGTGGCTGTGTTGGTGTTCTATGTCTGTGAGTGTTGATTCTAATTCTTTGACTTCGTGGTCGTAAACCATTACGAGAACGCCTACTCTTGCTCCTTTTTCGCCGCGTAGCAGTTTATGTTCTGTTATGAAGGCTCGCACGGCATCTTGAACAGCTTTTGACCTGTTGTCGTATCCCATGCGGCTGGTTATTTCGTCAAACTCTTTTAGTAGGTCTGGTGGGAAGGTTACGCCTACGCGGACAATTTTTGTCACGTTTCTTCCTCGTTATCCTTTATTTATGTGGATTCAACATAAAGTTTATTCAGCAGATGGGAAGCGGAGACTGAGTGAATGCGGGATTTAGAGTTGGCTAAGAGAACGTTAAACGCTTCGGGTTTGGCGCTTGTGATTGTTAAGGATGGTGTTGTTCTTTTTGAGGATGATTCGCCTGGCATATTGGGTTTTTTGCGTGCGGTGGATGAGTTGAAAGAAAGGCTTGTTGAGTGTTCGGTTGGCGATAGGGTTGTGGGTAGGGCGGTTGCTATGCTTTGCGTTTACGTTCGTGCGAAGTCTGTTTACGCTGTTACTTTAAGCGAAGGTGGAAGGGAAACTTTGAAGAGTTTTGGTGTTTATTTTGCGTCTGCGAGTCTTCTTCCAAAAATTCTTGACATGGCGAAAAGG
>JAWCNH010000081.1:0-5577 GCA_038848765.1 Bathyarchaeia archaeon | reverse complement strand
GCGAGAACTTTTCGATTTAAAAAACATTGACTACGTGCCTATCAAAGGGAAATATCTGCTAAGCGACGATGTTCTTTTGGTTCCTACGCCTGGACACACAGTGGGGCATCAGTCAGTTCTAGTAAAGACAGAAGGGAAAAATTATGTCTACTGCGGAGACGCTGCGCCTTTGAGAGAAAATTTAGAGAAACGCAACATTCCAGGAGTGCTCTATCAATCGGACAAGGCGCTATACTCCATCGACAAGCTCAGAAACATAAAAAAGGCACACTACATATTCTCCCATGACAACGAACAAACGACATTACCATAACTGTTTCAAAACTAAACAGAGAATAAGGTGCATTCATAAGAGAATTCCTCGTGCCCTCTTTTCTTTTAGCAACAATCAATAGAAATTGTTGTAATTCATCTTTTATTGATTCTTAAGAGTTCTCCATCAGCTGGTTAGTTCTATAGTTAAAACTTAAATTTTTGAGAGCCTTTTTTAGATATATGCGAGATAAGGTAGAAGTTTATATTAAAAATGAAGAAGTCGTTGTCGGTGAAAGTGTGATTGGCTTCCCTATACCAGACCATGGTATGTGCTCATGGAAGGACACGTTGAAAACAGAAAGGGTTATGCTTGAAGCTGACAAAATCGCTTTAGAAGTTGTAAGGGAGGTTGCCAGAGAGAAAAATGTAAGAGTTGAGGTTATCGACGTCTCAACCTTTCGGGGCAAACTGAGAGCAAAAAGTGTAGGCATAAAAGAAACACCTACAATCATGATAGGCGGGAATAAAATAGAAGGCATCCCTGAGAAAGAGCAAATCTTAAAACTATTACAACAATAATCAGCATGTAGCCCTTCGGTAGGCTTGATGGGTTAAACATGTATGTTTGGTTAATTATTTTTGGGAGACTATTTTATGTAGGTTATTACGTCTTTTCTTCTCGGCTTTAATGGTGGATTTTCATCTTTATATCCTAGCGCTATCGCGCATACATGTTCGTATCCTTTGGGGATTCCCAGTTCTCTTTTTAGTTGTTTTCCCTTCTCTGATGCGAAAATCAGCTCAGTCATCGCCATCACATGCGAGCCTAAACCGAGGGATTCGGCGGCAATCATAATGTTTTCGGCAGCTGCTGCACAATCAAATTCCACAAACCGAGCAGATTTATCAGCAGTAACGAAGATTACCGTTGGGGCACCGCCTAATGGATCGAAGTTTGGATCCTTAGCCCTATCAATCAGAAAGTCTATTCCAGAATTTAGCATGCTCTCTCTTAATAGGCTAACAATCTTGGCGAGGACATTTTTGTTTTGGATCACTGTAAAATGCCACTTCTGCTGGTTTCTGGCGTTCGGTGCGAGAATGGCGCACTCCAATATTTCATTTAGAAATTCGTCTGGTATTTGGTCAGTCTTAAACTTCCTAATACTTCTCCTATTTTTGATGACTTTAATGGTTTCGTTCACAACTATCGCCATTATTCAGTTTGTTATGCGCTCTTTAATTTAAAATTGATAAGGATTTCCTAATTACTGTCTCCAGAGTGATCTAATTTTCTGACTTAAAATGGTGCGAATACTCCGATGAACACAAGCCAAGCAAGTAATGTTTTAGCTACAAAGCTAAGAATAATGTAAACTCTTTCGCCGTAAAGGTAGTCTTTCCAGCGTCCAAAGCCTTTGTATTGAAGAACCATATTTAAAGCGAAAACGTTGAACACTACGAAATATATGAAGAATATCGCGTAAACAAATGCTGGCGGATTTGTGCCCGTAGAAGTGATTGCTGCAACGAAATAGGCGAACATTACAACCCATGGGACGCCGCCAGAAATGCACCCTAAAATGAAAGGCGACCATACAGTTTTCTCAGTTGTCTGATTTACAATTTCCATCAAATATCCAAACATAATCATCATTGCGTTAAGAACAAAAATCATTACCAAGGACCAGAAGTCCCGGACGCCAACGAATGTAGCTATAAGCACTATCATTATTGAACTTGATAAGGCATATTCATACCAACGGTAAGGGTTCATGCCTCTCCTAAGGTTTTCAACGTAGTTTTGGTTTTTTGAAAATGCAATAATGAAATGAGCCAATGATGAAATAAGCGGGAATGAAGCCACTATAACGCCTAAATAACTTGCTGTGAAAAGTATCTGAGGGTCAGGATACGCTTTGAAAGGCACTTTGCTAATATCAAATTTCAAATAAAACGTGTATATTGGCTGGTTCCACTCTAAGAGAAAACCTAAAACCAACATTAAAATTGCATTGACGAGATGGAGAATGCCGGCGCCAATGTTTAAACGCCTTAGACCAGCAAACGAAATGGACGAGCTTGCAATAATTTTTTGCCTTTCTTTATAATTCATGAATAACACTAGTGTTGCAGAGCCCTTATAAGATTTTGCAACATGAATTTTGTAGAAACGAAATGAAATAAAAGCCAAGTTTTAAGGACATTACAAGGGTTTAAAATAGTATCGGGGCCATTGCGGCCACATCTGCGTCGCTGCACATGTTCCAAAATCTATGGTTAAAGCCATTCCAACCTTTATCTGTTCAAGAGCAACGCCCCTAATCATGCCGGGAATCTTCACGCCATTTTCAAGTTGCACAATGCCAACTGCGTATGGAGCCATGCCTTGAAACTGCGTCGGCGCCACATGAATCACAGTATACGTCAACAACTTCCCATTTTGCGGAAGCTCAACCCACTCAAACTCCTTCGAAAAACAATTGTCACACAAAGGCCTCGGCGGAACATGAAGCTTCCCGCAGGTTCTGCATTTCCCACCCATAAGTTTGCCTTCAAGAATATACTTGTAAAACTGTTCTATGGTGAAAGGCGCTTGCTCACTCAAACCTAGCCCCTCCTATAAATATGCACGACTGCGGTGGCGCCAGAACCGCCAACATTATGCGTCAAACCCACTTCAGCCCCTTCCACTTGCCTCTTCTCAGCCTGCCCAGTCAACTGCAAAAATACCTCATAAGCCTGCGCAGTTCCAGTCGCCCCAACAGGATGCCCCTTAGACTTTAAACCACCACTAGTGTTTACAGGAATTTCTCCATCAAGAGAAGTCACGCCTTCATCCACAAGTTTGCCCCCATCGCCAGGCTTGCAAAAGCCCAAATCTTCGTAAGCTATGATTTCCGCTATAGTGAAACAGTCATGCACCTCTGCAACGTCGACTTCTTTGGGCGTTATTCCAGCCATCTCAAAAGCCTGTTTCGCCGCAACTTTCACCGCTCTTAAAGAAGTAAACTCCTCCCTCTCATAAATGCCTATGCTGTCGCTTGCTTGACCAGAACCAATAATATGCACAGGCGTATCCATAAACTTCTTGGCCAGCTCTGGCTTCGTCAAAACAAGGCAACTGGCTCCATCAGTGATAAGGGAACAGTCAAACAGTTTCAAAGGCCAAGCAATAACACGCGAAGAAACTGCTTGCTCCAAGCTAATGACTTTCTGCATGTGAGCCTTAGGATTAAGCGAACCATTATAATGATTTTTCACGGAAACCTTTGCAAGCTGCTCCTCACTAGTGCCATACTTATGCATGTGCGCCGTCGCCATAAGAGCAAACAAGCCAGGAAAAGTTATGCCATGCCACTGCTCAAAGGGAAAGTCTGAAGCCATGGCGAGATACTCCGTAACTTCAGGCGTAGTCCTATGCGTCATCTTTTCCACGCCACCCACCATAACAACATCATACAAACCAGAAAGAATGGCTAAAACTCCACACCTAAGCGCAACACCAGAAGAAGCACAAGCACCTTCAGTTCTCACAGCAGAAACAGGCAACAAGCCAGCCCAATCCGACAACGTAGGCCCCGTATGACCCTGATGCTCATAAGACTCACCCATATGCCCAACAAACAACGCCTCAACATCTCTTTTCGGGTCCAAGTTTGGACACCTATCATAGGCTTCTTTCACGGCTTCAGCAAAAATTTCCCTTGCATACAAGCCGTCAAGTCTTCCAAACTTTGACAGCCCAGCTGAAACTATTGAAGCCAAAGGTTTCCCTTTCAAACACAGCCCCTCACAAGAAGCTTTCTATAAAACACGAACAACTATTTATGGATGACTGAACTTTTAAAACAGTAAGGCTTCATCGCTTGTTGAAACGCATGGTTATGCGTCATCGAGGAGAAAGGAGATGAGGAGAGAGAAACCCTTTTAGAATGAAGACCATGCGTCTCTTCAACCTCAACCTTCGTAAGACTTAAGATATAATACAGTTTTATATACTTTTCTGCGTCGGTTCAGCCTATTGCTAGTATTCCTTCGAATATTTTTTCTTCTGGTACGTTTAGTTCTTTGGAGAGCCATGTTTTTAGTAGTTTTGTGTTTTGTGGGGTTTCTCCGTTGTAGGTGAGGACTTTGCTGTTTTTTAGGGCGTCTGCTTGGAAGGTTTTTTCCGTTTCCTTGTATAGGTAGGAGACTGTTTCCGCTTGGGCTGCCAGTGTTTTGAAGTCTTCCCATTGTTTGCATTTCACTATTACTGGAGGCCCACGCATGATTTGCTGTTGCGGCGGCGCTGGTGGCTGTTGCTGTGTTTCTGGTGTTTTTGGCGTGGACAAGTATGTAATCAGGTTTGTTATTTGGTCTTGTAGGTTTGTAAGTCTTTCTTCGACGTTTTCTATTTTGCCGACAAGGTGTTTTTTGTTGCCTAGTCTTTCTGTGATTGCGCCTAGTTCGTTTATTAGGCGGTCTAGGTCTTTTTCGTGTTCTTTTAGGACGTTTATTATGAAGTCTAGGGCTTCTAGGGCGTCGTCCTTGTCTATGGGTTTTTTGGACATCTGCGGCTTCTCCGTTTTCATAGGATTTATTGGTTTCTTATAAGATAAACGTAGCGTATCGTAAAGATGTATCCCGAGGAAGACGAGGGTATACTAATTTCGAATATACTTTAAAGGGGCATCTTTCCTTCTTTTTCGGATTTTAGGCTTAAATATTAGGTGAAAACTTGAAGGCTTAGAAGAATAGCTGTAGATTTGTTCAACAAAGCCAAAATTATTTTGTTCAACAACATAGGCTTAGTCTACTGCTGATTTGACCTGTTAAAGCAAAAACATTTTGATTGGTCAAAGGGTGAAAATATTAATCCTTGATAACTCTTACGGTGTGCATAAAGATTCTACTTCGACATAGTAAACCATAAATTGCTACTTCATCCAGCATTAACAAAAGAAGCCGAACCGCTAAAAACTCTCATGTGAGGATAAACATTAACCAACAAAAACCTTTTCAATAGCTTCAACCATCACCATAGTTCTCCTTTACTATATGAAAGGTTGAAACTGATGAACCCTCTTCACACGCTTTTCGAACCAAAAACAGTCGCCCTAATCGGCTCGTCAAAGATGAAAGAGAAAATAGGAATGACCTCGCCCAAACTTTTCCAAAACATAACATACAACATGGAAAAACACTTTAAAGGCAAAGTCTACGTGATTGACGTAAGTAAACAAGAAACCATAAAAACCGCACACCTCGCAGTCATAATGTTGCCATCTGAACAAACACTCCAAATAGCGCAGAAATGCGCCCAAAAAGGCGTAAAAACAC
>JAWCNH010000080.1:0-5651 GCA_038848765.1 Bathyarchaeia archaeon | reverse complement strand
GTTGGTCTGCTACAAAGGCTGTGATGTTGAAAAGTGATGGTAAATTGCTTGGAAGCCTATTTTCTATCGGTCCGAAGCTTGTAGGTGCTGGCTGTGTTTGGTTTCTGAATTTTACTTGGATTAAATAGTAGGCGCAGTAGCCTAAATGGTTTCCTATGCCTAGGTGGATTGTGTAGTTTTGGTTGCGTGTGATGTTTGACGGATAGTTTTCTGCTTTGCGATTCGCGTCTAAAATCCAGAGTTCCGTGAAGAATTCTGTTCTGGGATATACTAGGATTCTGCTTAAAAATGGTGAAGCTACAAGCAAGGCTAGAATGCCGACTATTAGCCAATATAGAAGCCCATATTCTTTAATGTTCATTCATGTTTTCCCGCTTTTTAAGATAAGTCCAGAGGAGGAAGCCGCAGATAATTATGGCTGGGGCGCCTAAACCCGACCCTATGTAATTTATCATAAAGTCTAAACGTTTTGCCTCTTCCGCCTTTTTCTTCGCTTCTTCAGCCTCTCTCGCGAAGCCATTTAGCATGTTTTGGCTTTCGTTAGAAAAATCGATGGCAGACTTGTAGTCGCCTTGAAGGTGGGCTATCTTTGCCTTGGATAAGAGTTCTCCTGCACTGTTAAGTTTGGATAATAATAAAGTGACGTTTGCTCCAGCCTTCTCTGCCTCCTTAACAGCCATGTAGCACTGCGCAATTTTTTCTTCTGTAATTGTTATGGCTGATTTGGCCTCGGATTCATTGGCTGCGAAAACGCTCATGAGGTTGTTGGCGACGAATAATGTCAATGTCAAAATTGTTAAAGCTAGTTTGTGGTATGTGTTTTGCATGTGTTTTCCCGCTTTTAGAGGTGTGTTTTGTTCCAGCAGAGTTCTTCCAGAATCTTTTTCTTGTTATGTAAGTCTTTGAGTTGTTTTTGCATTCTTTGGTTAAGTTTTGCGTATTCTTTGTAAACGTTTAGAAATACTCTGCCTTTTGAAGTTAAGGTGTAATGGTTTCCACTTTCAAAAAGGACTAGACCTGCTTCAACCACTTCGGCTAGATAGCGTGTTAAAAGTTTGTAGCTTAGGTTGGCGCGGTACATTATCTGTGTTTTTTTGGCGCGGGGAGCAACGACGGATAGTATGTCTGCTATTATGTCTAACCTGTTTCTATAGGAACTCATTTTTAAGGCTCCTCGACGAACGTTTCAAGAGAGAAGACGGAAAGGAAGAAGTGGTTAGGCTATTTTATAATGGAGCCATCCGCGTCCGCCCTTTTTTAGTTGTTGGGGTTTCTTTTTGATTTGTATATAGAATGCTTGTCTGTTTATGTTATGTTTTGTTTGTGGTGAAAGGACTGTTCGGATGAATTTTCTCCAGCCGCCGATAGAGGGGTTTGGTGGAACTATTTTGTGGATGTCGGTGATTTGGTGTTGTTTTAGTATTTCTTGGAAGTCTGGTGGTTTGAAGTCTCTTGTAGCTAAGATTATTGTTCCTTTTTCTACGAATAGTATAGTGTAGTCTTTGTTGGCTATTCCTTCGGCTCTGATTTTGTCGTCTATTCTTTCTCGCCATAGTTTTTTCCATTCAGTTTTGAGCTGGTCGATGAATTCCTTTTGTGTTTTTTCTAATGTTTCCACTCAGAAATCCCTCCCTGACGGAAGCGGATTGGCATTTGTTGGGCTTAACACTTTGAAGTGGTAGCCATTGGTTTGCTGCCATCTAGTTATTCGAGAAGGCGCTATTTAAATGGGTAGGAAAGGAACATCTATAAAGAAGTTCTAGATTATAATTCTGTTTGTTCTAGAAATTTTTGGGAATTTTATGAAATAAGCTTTCACAAAGATTATTTTGTTATCAATATTATTCTTGGTTTAGGTTTGCAGAAAGGATGCATGAGCGTTGTTGTTAATTGATAGGATTTTTGAGTTGCTGGGCGACATGGAGTGGCATGATGTAAGGGAAATTATGGAAAGGTTTAATCTTCATTTTATTCAGGTTATTGCGTTGATTCTTTTTTTGGAGAAATATAGGTTCATAAAAGTAGATGCTACATGTAAAAGGGTGAAGTTGTCTTTGTCAACTTTTAATTTTCTTCGGGAAATTCGTGGGTTTGAGGATGAGGTGGTTCACGTGGAGATGAGTTCTTTTAGGTTTTGATAAGCTTCTAGGAAGGCTAGTCCCTTTTTTGTTGTTTGGTAAACTGTGGTTTCTCGGTTTTTTTCTTTCGTGTTGACCACTTCCAAGAAGCCTTTTTTCTTGAGGTATTTGAGATAGGCTTGGAGTTGTTTGAAGCTTAGGTTGCATCTATACATTATTCGGGTTTTTTTGGCGCCGTTGACAGTTTCGTTTAGGATGTTTGCCATTATGTCAAGTCTGCCTCGGAGTAGGAAGCTAATTTCTTTTTCGACTGTGGTTGTCATAGAGTGTCATAGCTCGCTTCAAATTTTGTGTCATATATTTGTTATAGATATTTGGGCATATTAATTTATAAAACTTTAGACGCCTTATAAATGAAACATTAAGCGTTTGTTCTAGAACATTTTTGTTTTGTTCTATAGAGCTTTTGGTGTCTTTTGTTCTAGAAGACATTTCTGAAAGTTTTCCTCAGAAATTATTTAAACGAATGAGCCTACTTATGTGAAGGTTTGAGGAAGAAAGTTGTCCACCCAGTTTTCCAGTATTGAAGAGGTGTTAAAGTTGCTTAGGGATGGAGGGTGGCATGATTTAGGAGATGTTATGCGGAAAACTGGGTTGCATGAGTTTAGATTTGGTCTCATCGTGGATTTTTTGGTTAAGTATAATTTTGTTGTGCTTGACAAGAAGCATACGAAAATAAGGCTTACGCCTGCTCTTGTTCATTTTCTTAGGGATATAGAAGCTTTAGAAACGCAATAAGAATGATGCCTTAAAGCGTGGTCAGTGCTTTTAGGCGGCGGTAGGCTCGTAGAAACTCTTGTCCCTTTTCTGTTGTTTCAAAAAAGGTTGTTTTCTCGCTTTTTTCTTGTGTAACTTTTTGTAGTAGTTGTTTTTTCAATAGGAGGTTTATGTAGTTTTTGACTTGGGTGAAGCTTAGGTTGCATTTATACATGAGTTGGGTTTTTCTTGCGCCGCCAGTAGCAGCGGTTAAGATGTTGGCGATTATGTCTATGTAGCCTCGATGAAATGCGATATTTTTTTCTGCGTTCACCAAACGGTTCACCGAAAATGTGTTTGCATAGTTTTAGGGTTCTTTTGTATTTAAACTTTTATTTTTCAAAATTTTTGATTATGGTTTATTTTAATTCGTATGAGAAATTATAAATTTTATGTTGAAGAAAATAGAATGGAATTTCGGGTGCCCTTTAGGGATGAGGATAAAGAGAAGGCAGGGTGGGGATGGAATGGTAAATGCCTTTTCTTTATCCTCATTTTCCTTGGGCAGAATAAGAAAGGAGATTGTGTTTTATGTGAGTTTGGTTTCTTGGAGGATTTTTTCTGGGTCTACGGTTTTTTCTAGGAATATGCTGAGTTGGTTTTCGCCTATTCTTAGGGTTAGTATTTTTGTGTTTTCGCCTTCCATTAGGATTTTTTGTATTCCGCCTAGGTTGAATATTTTGGAGAGGTTTTCGCCTGTTTCGTGCGCGGTTGAGGAGATTATGGCGTAGTCGATGATTTTTGTCGGGTCTTTGAGGTCTATGGAGGCGGATTTGCTGTTTCTTAGTATATAGCCTATCACGCCTTCTTTGTTTTTTAGGTTGTCAAGGTTGTTTCGTAGCGTTTGTGTTTCGGTTTCGAGGGTTATTTCTATTGGTTGTGTTTCTAAGGTTGTTTCTGGGGTTTTTCTTTTGGGCATGTTTTCATCTCCTATGGTTCTATTGGTCTAACTATGACTAGGTCTCCTTTTTTCACTTCGAGTGTTTGGCAGACTTTGTCGGGTATTCTTATGATTTTTTTGTCTTCCATTTTGGAGTCGTTGATGGGTTTTACTTTGCATTGGGCTATTTTTCCTTCTGTGGATTCTATTTCGATTTCTTTGATTGTTTTGCCGTCATATAGTTCTGACCATTCTTCTAGTATTTTTGCGTCAAGTTGCGCTGTGTCTCCTCGCACGAGTAGTCCGCCGAGGGTTTCGACAGTTAGTTCATAGAAGCTTGGTGTTTTTTCTTCTGCTGGTGGTGTGGGTGTTTGAATGGAAGGTTTGAGGGGGGTAGGGGACACATTTTGTAGGACTTTTAGCACCGTGGGGATTAAAACTCGGGCTATTGTTTGCAGATATTTTGTGTCGGCGCTTCTAGAAGTTACCATGGCGAGGTACATGTCGTTAACTTGAGAAATGTGCATTGTTCCGGTTGTTCCTGTGAGAACATAATGGTGTAAGCCACCGACTGTGTCTTCTTTTTCGAAAATGCTTTCTAGGGAGTTTATGGTTTTTTCCATCAAGTCTTCGGGAGTTTCTTCGTCGTTTGCTATTATGGCTCCGTCTTTTGTGAATATGAAGGAGTTACGTATTTCTGGGCAGATGTTTCGGATTTCTGTTAGGGCGTTGTTTAGAGCCTCAGCGTATAATTCTTTTTCCAATTTTGTCACTTCCTGCTGGTTTAGGAGATTTTGAATAGAATTCTTTCTGGCACGCCGTCGTTTTCGAGCACCAGGTATTTTAGTCCTTCTGTGTCGCCTATTTGGTCAACCCATTTTAGTGCTTCTCGAGCCTTTTGTAGCACTAGTAGGCGTTCTTGTTGGTGGCGGACTACTTCTTCTATGGCTGTGAGTTCGTGGAATGGGTTGGCGTCTAGGACTACTGTTAAGCCGCCGACTGTGATTTCGCCTAGGCTTTCTTGGGCTGCCTTTTTTCCTGCCAACTTGAAGACTACGTCTCGGATTTTTTTGGATTTTTCCGCTAAGGCTCGGATTTCGTCTAGGCGGCGTAAATTTTCGCCCAATAGGCTTTTTGTTTGTGTGATTTCTTCTTCTATTGCTTTTGCTATTTCTGAAGCGGAGTCATATTCTTTCAGTTCTATTACCATTTTTACACCTCCAATATTGGGAAAGAAAAGGGCGTTTTGATCCCTACCCCCATTCTCAAACTAAAGGATTTCACATTAAAAGCGCTAAGGCTTAGTGGCAGCGTATGTGTATTTGTTGCCTGTTGCTGTGAGTATTGCGAAGTTGTACTTTACTCCGGCGATGAAGTTTCCGCTAGGTTTGGTTATGAGAACCCAAGTTGAACTTCCTTTTGCTAGGGAAGTTGTGCCTGCAGAGAATGTTGCTGTTTGGTCGTCTACTTGCGCACCTGAAATTACCAGATCGCTTGCGCCCGTGTTAGTGACTGTAATGTTAATCTGGTTATTACCTACCCAACTGTGCCCTACAGGTTTTAGTTCTTCTGTTTTTGTGAAGGTGAATGTTAGTGCTCCCATCCATGCTGCGACTGCTATTGAGACGGCGACTGTTACGGCGATGAGGATTATTGCTGCGACAACTGGGCTTAGCGCTTTAATATTTTTCCATAGTTTTTTCATTTTGTTTTTTATCCCTCCTTTAGGGTTCACATGAGTGTTAATAGAGTATTAACATTTAAATCTTACGATTCAATACACCATATTATTCATGCGTAAAACACAAACACAAAACAACCGTAGTCAAACAAATCTAAAGAACGGTGGGAACCGATTAAAACAAATCTGTTCAACA
>JAWCNH010000079.1:0-5759 GCA_038848765.1 Bathyarchaeia archaeon | reverse complement strand
GTCTTTTATCCAAGCGGCGAGTTCACGGATTCTCTCCATGGAATCGCCTATTTTTGGCACAACGAGATTTGTGATTTCTATGTGAATGTCATGGGCTTTCATAGCCTTCAAAGACTGGAAAATGGGCTCTACGGATGGCACGGAGGAAAACTTCTTGTAAAATTCCGGGTCTGCTCCGCCTTTAAAGTCAACAGTCGCAGCGTCTAAAACTGGCGCTATCGTTTTTACGGCTTCAGGCGTCATGTAACCGTTCGTGACAAAAGTGTTGAAGAAGCCTACGCCATGGGCTATTTGGGCGCTGTCGTAGGCATATTCAAAAAATATTGTCGGTTCCGTATAAGTGTAACTTAGTCCTTGACATGCATGGTCACGGGCGGATTTCACAACGTCTTCTGGTAAGAAATTGTATCCTTCAATTTTTCTTTCTTGGCTTATAACCCAGTTGTCGCAGAATTGGCAACGGAAATTGCAGCCCACAGTAGCTATTGACAAGACCTGGGCGCCAGGATGAAAATGCGACAAAGGCTTTTTGCCTATTGGATCAATGCAAGCGGAACATGCTTTTCCATAAACTAGTGAAAAAAGTTTTCCGTTCTCGTTTTTTCTGACGAGGCAGAATCCAACTTGCCCTTCTGGTATTGTGCAATGTCTAGCGCAGAGGTTGCATTTCACCTTGTTTTCTGGCAGTTGTTCATAAAGCATGGCTTCCTTCAACCGTTTTTCACCTCCCTTCCCTCTTTTTCGACGTGAAGCCCGTTGTCGTCAATTTTAATGCTCAAAGCCTTATGCAAAGCTCTAAAACCCTTCTTATGCCCGTTCGTTGTCACAAGCCCAGAGTCTCGAAGTTTTCGCAGATGGAAAGATATTGTTGTGGCTGAAACGGGTTTCTCCAAGCTTTTTTCTATGTCTGTTATGGTTTGGGCGCTGGGATATTTCCGTATGAGAAATTGAAGAATCTTCACCCTTGTTGAATCACTTATTGCTTCACAAATTTTGCATCCATTCGGCTCTTTTTTCGACAAAGTCTATCAGCCTTCCAAATTCTAATATTTTCATATTATAATATAAAAATATAATCTTTACGCAAGGCTAGCCATAAACCATGAGAGTTAAATTCTTATCTTCCTAAACCATGTTACTAAACGAACATGTGTTTAGAAGGAAACAAGATGAGTAAAACATCGTTAATAAAAGGCTTTTACAAACTAAGCCCAAAGGAACGGCTGCTTTTCGTGAAAGAGTTCGCAGGGCTAACCGATGAGGAAACGGAGCTTTTAGGCAATACTGGTTCGCTTCCTATAGAAATTGCTGATAGAATGATTGAAAACGTGATTGGCGCTTTCCCCTTACCCCTAGCCGTAGCCGTAAACTTTCTCATAAACAAAAAAGACTATTTGATTCCAATGGCAATTGAAGAACCCTCAGTAGTGGCTGCCGCAAGCTACGCTGCAAGAATGGCAAGAGAAGGCGGCGGCTTCTACACAAGCAGCACCGAACCAATCATGATTGGACAAATCCAAACAGTAGGCGTGAAAGACCCATATGCTGCCCGCATGAAAGTTTTAGCAGCCAAAGAAGACATTTTGAAAAAAGCGAACGAGCAAGACCCAATGCTTGTTTCGTTAGGCGGAGGCGCCAAAGACTTAGACGTTAAGGTTATAAACGCCATTACTGGACCCATGCTTATCACCGAGCTTCATGTGGACTGTAGAGACGTCATGGGCGCTAACGCAGTTAACACCATGGCAGAAGCCGTTTCACCCCTCATTGAAAGAATTACAGGCGGCAAAGTCTACTTGCGCATTATTTCTAATCTTGCCACGAAAAGGTTGGCTAGGGCATGGGCAGTCGTGCCAAAAGAGGCTGTTGGCGGAGAGGAAGTCGTTGACGGCATAGTTCAAGCCTACGCCTTTGCCGCCGCAGACCCATATAGAGCTGCTACACATAACAAGGGAATATTAAACGGCATCATAGGCGTCATTATAGCTACATGCAACGACCATAGAGCTGTAGAAGCAGGAGCCCACGCCTACGCAGCCCGCTCTGGACATTACAGCCCCCTCTCAGTTTGGGAGAAAAACGAAGACGGCGACCTCGTCGGCTCAATAGAATTGCCAATGGCTGTTGGCATTGTAGGCGGAGCTACAAGAACTCATCCTATTGCAAAAATCGCTCTAAAAATTTTAGGCGTAAAAACTGCGAGGGAATTTGGCGAAGTTTTGGCTGCAGTCGGTTTAGCGCAGAATCTGGGCGCTTTACGGGCGTTGGCGCATGAAGGAATACAGAGAGGTCACATGTCGCTGCATGCACGAAACATAGCAATCTCAGTCGGTGCAACAGGAGACCTTATTGACATTATCGCAGACAAAATGGTTGAAGAACGCAAAATAAGAATGGATAGGGCAAAAGAACTTCTCGCAGAATACACTGGTGCTAAATGAGCTGGAGCAAAGAGACATGATAATAATTCCTGGACCGGCATCCAAAGAATTGGGCAACAAAATTGCTGAACTGTTAAAGGCAAAAGTTGTTCCAGTTGTCTTCAAAACCTTCCCCGACGGCGAATCTTACTTAAGGTTTGAAGGCAGTCTGAAAAACGAGGAAGTTGTCATTGTCCAATCAACTTATCCGCCCCAAGATAAGCATTTGATGCAGCTTTTTCTTTTGGCGGACACTGCGAAAAGTCTTGGAGCTGAAAGGATTATTGCAGTGGTGCCCTACTTGGCTTATGCGAGGCAGGATAAACGATTCTTAGATGGCGAAGCTGTAAGCATTTTAACCATAGCGAAGTTGCTTCAAACGGCAAACGTTGAACAATTAATCACTGTGAATGTTCATCAAGAAAAAGTTCTAAAAAAATTTCCATTTCCTTCAAAAAGTGTTTCAGCGATGCCGTTGTTGGCTGAATATTTCAAGAATAAGGGATTTGACGGTGCCTTCGCTCTCGCTCCGGATGAAGGTGCTGTTGGATTGGCGAAAGAAGCAGCCACAGTTCTAGGCGGCGGGTTAGGTTGGCTTCATAAAGAACGAGACAGATATACGGGTCAAATTAAAGTGGAAAAGAAGGAATTCGATGTGAAAGGGAAGGATGTAATTGTTTTTGACGATATTATTAGCAGTGGAGGCACAACAGCGGGGGCGGTTAGAATTGTGAAGGAGCAAGGCGCAAAAAGAGTCTTCGCAGCTTGCGCCCATCCGCTTCTGATGGGAGATGCTTTAGAAAAGATTATGAAAAGTGGGGCAGAAGCGGTAGTTGGCTCAGACACCATGCCTAGCCCAATAAGCCACGTTTCCGTTGCGCCGTTGATTGCAAAGACGCTTGAAGGAACCTAAATCGTGGAAAAACTTTTCTTTTTGCTTTCTGGCGAACATCCCACCTTGCCTTTTTCTGAGTTGAAAGCAATTTTGAAAGCCGAAGGGCATGCATATCGAATTCTTGAAGAAAAAATTCAAGCCTTAAGTTTAGAAGCAAACATCTCCTGCGTGAATTCATTAGTTTCCAGAGCAGCCTTAACCAGAACCTGCAGCCTAGAACTGTTTCGCTGTGAAGCTTCATTGCTAGAAATCGCCAAAAAAATGCAACAAACTCCTTTCCAAAACTTTATCCAAAAGGGAGAAAGTTTCCTTGTAAGAGTACGAAAAATAAGGGCAACTGCACCGCATATCAACAGCATGTGGTTGGAACAAAAACTTGGCGAATTAATATTAGATAAAGTGAAAGGGACAAAGGTGAACTTGCATTTTCCAGAAAAAATTTTCTTCGGGCTCCTAACGGAAAACAGATTCTTTTTTGGGCTTAAACTTGCAGAGATTTCGCCCACGCCATTCATGAATAGAAAGCCTAGGAAAAGACCCTTTTTTCACCCTTCAGCTATGCCTCCGAAGTTGGCTAGGTGCATGGTTAACTTAGCCCAGCCAAGAAAAGGCGACTTGGTGTTTGACCCTTTCTGCGGAACAGCAAGCATTCTCATAGAGGCGGGACTTATCGGCTGCAAAGTTATTGGACTGGATGCTCAAAGACGCATGATTAAAGGGAGCCTACGAAACCTTTCCTATTTTGGTGTAAAGCCCGAGGGCATGATAGTTGGCGATGCGAGACATGTTCCTCTTTCTAAAATAGATTATGTTGTGACTGACCCGCCTTATGGAAGGTCTGCAACAACATTGGGCTTTAACACGAAGCAAATCATTGAGGAAACGTTGAAAAGCATCAAGGATAAGCTTTCAGAAAATGGGCGAATATGTATGGCGGCTCCGAAAGCTGTTAGAATTGAAGATTTAGCTAGAAACTTTGGATTTAAACTTGTGGAGTCCCATTTTGCCTATGTGCATCGTAGCTTAACGAGAGAAATCGCAGTTTTGGAGAACAAAGACTAAATGAGCCTAAAAATAATCTTTCTAGGAACATCTGGAAGCGTTCCGACACCGCAAAGAAGCTTACCATGTGTTGCCGTCCAAAGAAAAGATGAACTCATCCTTTTCGACTGCGGCGAAGGCGTACAAAGACAAATGATTCGAGCCAAAATAGGCTTCCACAAAAAAACCAAGATTTTCATCACTCACATGCATGGAGACCACGTTTTAGGCTTGCCAGGGCTTATTCAAACCATGTCTCTCCTTGATAGGCAAAGAAAACTGCAAGTTTACGGACCAGCAGGCATAAAGCAGTTTTTAGAAGCAATAAAAACCACTGTTCAATTCGCCTTAACCTTCCCATTAGAAGTTTACGAAATTAAAGACTCTGGGCTTATCTGCGACGAGAAAGAGTACACTGTTGAAACGGTTTGGGCTGACCATGAAATCCCAACTTTGGCTTACGCATTAATCGAGAAACAGCGATCTGGAAGGTTTTATCCAGAGAAGGCTAGGGCTTTGGGGGTTCCAGAAGGACCTTTGTGGTCTGAATTGCAGAAGGGCAAAACTGTGAAACTTCCAGCTGGGAAATATGTTAAACCAGAGGAGGTTTTGGGTCCTCCACGTAGTGGTAGAAAAATTGTTTACATAACAGACACTAGACAGACAGCCAGTTTGGTAAAGTTGGCGGAAAACGCCGACGTGCTTATTCATGAAGCAACTTTCGATGACACGCTTGCGGAAAGAGCCTATGAGGATGGACATTGCACGCCAGCTCAAGCGGCTGAAACTGCAATGAAGGCTAAGGCTAAGTGGCTTATCCTAACCCATATCAGCGCCAGATATAAGAAAACGGATGTTCTGTTGCAACAAGCCAAAAAGGTTTTCCCAAAGGTTGACGTGGCAGAAGATTTCATGAAAATTGAGCTTCCATTGCCTGAGTCTTAGGCGAAAAGTTTCCGCATTTTTTCTAGGCTTTCCTCAACATGCGACACAGACTCCAAAATTATTGGGGCATTACATTTTTTCAGCAGACCAGCAACTTCTTGCCACTTCACGGTTCCGTAGCCTATCCCTAAATGCAAATCGCTTCTTCCGTCATTGTCGCTTACGTGCACATGAACAATTCTTTCGGAAAAGCACTCTATGAAATTGTGGATTTGTTTGTTAATGTTTGCATGTCCAACGTCTAGGACGAGTCCTAAACTTTCATCGTCTAATTCGCTAAAGAAGTGAGAGAAATCGTCAACTTTCGTCATCAAGAACGGGTAGGGTTCCGGCGTGTTTTCCACGGCGATTTTTACGCCAAGCTTCTCCGCTGTAGACAGCAGCTTCCTAGCAGATTCTAGGTTTATGCGCCAATCTTGGCTGGGATAAAAATAGCTGACGCCAGTTTTTAAGCCTGG
>JAWCNH010000078.1:0-5782 GCA_038848765.1 Bathyarchaeia archaeon | reverse complement strand
GGTTACCTATATAAAACATATAATGGAATTAGAAGTCTGGACGGATGTGCTTGACTGCTGATGTGATGGTTGTTTTCGGGACAAGACCAGAAATCGTGAAAATGGCGCCAATTATAAGAGAAATGCAAAGGAATTCTTTCCCTTTCATTTTGGTTCATTGTGGGCAACACTACGACTATAACATGTCTCAACAGTTTATTGAAGAGCTAGGCTTACCCGAGCCTCATTATGGCTTCAAGATTAAAACAGTCCTGCCAGGAGTTCAAACTGGGCGTATTATGGCTGCCGTGGAGAAAGTTGTAAGGGAGGTTAAGCCCAAACTTGTGGTTGTTGAAGGTGACACAAACGGGGTTTTGGCTTCTGCTTTGGCTGCTGTGAAACTTAATGTTTCGGTTGGTCACGTCGAAGCTGGACTGCGAAGTTTCGATTTACGCATGCCAGAAGAGCATAATAGGCGACTCGTAGACCACATTTCAGCCTACCTTTTTGCGCCAACCGAAAACGCAGAGGCGAATTTGCGTCGGGAAAACGTATGGGGAAAAATCTACGTTACAGGCAATACTGTAATCGACGCCGTTGTACAACATATGCCATTAGCTGAAAGCAAATCTAAAATCATGGAAACCGTTCGTTTTGAAGAGTTCGCCCTTGCAACTGCACATCGCGCTGAAAACGTGGACAATCCCGTAGTGCTTAAAAATTTCGTTGAAGCCTTCATGGAATCGCCCATCCCCATAGTTTATCCAGTTCATCCACGAACCGTGAGGCGACTGAAACAGTTTGGCTTGTGGAAAAGTTTATTCACTTCAAAAAATGTTCAACTTGTCTCGTCCTTAGGCTATTTTGATTTTTTGGTGCTGATGAAGAATTGTAAAATGATTTTGACAGATTCCGGCGGAATTCAAGAAGAGGCAACTGCGCCTTTGATTAGGAAACGTGTTTTAGTTTTGAGGCTTTCCACAGAGAGGCCTGAGGCTGTTGAGGCTGGTTTTGCCAAGGTTGTAGGCGTCGATAAGAAGGAGATTCTTAACGCTATAAGGCAGGCTATGGAAACAGAAGCGATTTTCCCTTCTTTTTCGCCTTTTGGCGAGGGAGATGCTGCGCAAAAGATTGTTAAAATTTTGTGTGAAGAAGGGTTTCTGTAAGTTTTTCTAGAATTCTCTTTCAGAATATTTCTTCTATAGGAATATGCAACTGGCGGAAACACTCCTTTTAGGTTTTGAATTGGTTTTTATCCTAGAAATCTTGTAGAAGAGGTTGAAAAGTTGATAAATTGGGGAAATAACCCTAGAAAAAGGAGAGACCGCCTCTATATTATTGCTGAAATCCTTGACATTGCAAGGGAAGGAGCGCTTAAAACCCAAATCATGTATAAGGCTAATCTAAGTTTCGCTCAACTCAACGAATACCTTGACCTGCTTGTAAAATTGAAACTTGTGGACACTATACCTGTAAATGACAAGACGGTTTACAAAACTTCTTTGAAAGGTTTGGAATACATGCAAAGCTACAAGGAAATAATTGAGCTTTTAAGAAACAGCGAAGACAAGCCAACAATTAAAGGCGGACCGCCAATCTACAACCTAAAACGTACGTCCTAAAAGTTTCCCTCTTTCCCTTTTCAAAAAAATAGGGGATTTATGGTTTAACGACGTTTATGACTTGTTTTTTCTGTTTGATGACAAGGATGGCTATGCCTATTGTTGTGGCTATGATTATTAGTGTGCCTAAGAGTAGAGGCGTTATGAGTGATGGGACGATTTCGACGCCTATTGACGGGTCATGTTCCAATATGTTGTCTCCAAAATATGGATAGCATAGGTATAGCCTCATGTGGGCGCCTGCTCCTCTGTAGACTGCTGTCACGTTTACTGGCGTTGCCTCGCCTGTTGCCGAGTTTATGATTAACGCTGTGTTTACGAAGTCAAAGAATCCAGCCAAAGTTTTGCTTCCCTTTGCGAAGCGTAGTCGTAAACGTTCGTTGAGGCGGTTTCTGATGTTTAATTGCTGTTCAATTGCTGTTTCCTTGGTTGAGATTCTTTGTCTGTCTGCAATTATGTCTATGGGCGATGACTTGGTTTCGATTGGTTCTGATGGTGCAGATGTGCTGTTTTCTGGAGGAACCGGAGGCGGTGGCATGTTTACATCTTCCTCAGCGATGTCTACGATTTCTATTGAAGCCAAGTCAGTCCACAAAGCTAAGCCTGAACTTAACTTTGGAACAGCTATGTTTGGAAACTCTTCTTGGAGAATCTGATAGAGCCTGTTAAGTTTATCAATGTTCCATGTCCAGTTTTTCACAACCAAATCCATTTTTAGTTCTCCAGCACGCACTGTATAGTTGTATATTTCATGAGCGGTTTCCGTGGCGTCTGTTGCATAGAACCTGCAGCGAATTATCACGTTTTCTTCAGCGAATTTAAACTTCCACGGAGCCCTTTCTAAAGTGAAGTTGAATGAAATGTAGGAGACGCCGTCTGGTCTGGTGACTTTCTCTGGACCAGTTAAGTTCCACTTGCATGCACTGAAGGGTAGAAACGGCGGATGCAAACCCAAATACCAATAAACCCATTCTTGAATCCTATTCCTTACACGAGTTTGGTGAGGACCCATAGCAGCATATTTTGCGTTCAGTTGCTCTTGTATTGTTAAATTATTTGCTTCGCATTTCTGCATGTAATAGGGGCAGTCGATCACCAAATATTCTATCAAGCCTTTGTACTTAACTACGTGTATGTTGCTTGTGTCGTTTGAATACCACCAGAGAAACATCGGCTTTTCGCCCTTTGCTGGGAACAGTATAGTAATGAAGTCTGTCTGAAGTTTCCACCATTTGCCGTAAGGACCACTGCTGATGTTTAAAGCTTCTTTGCTGCTTGCAGCGCTAACATTATTTATTAGAAGCGTAGGCAACGTCATGGATGCTAAAAGAAAGGCCAAAGACATCGTTATTAATGATTTTTTAGTGTTTTTCATGGTTTTTCACCGAAAATATCTATGAAAAACAGCTTATTAAGAAAATCGTTTCGAAAAAACTCGAATAATACTTTTCTAGAGTTCCAGAAACCTCGAACTTTCAAGGCGATTCCTCCTCTTTCATCTTTTCCCCAACGTAACTGTCAAGTTCATTGCTTCGTTGCTTCTAATTATTGTTACGTTAATGGCTTCCCCCGGTGAAGTGTATTCTTCAAGGTAGGAGGCTAGGTCGTCAATGTTTCTTATCCTTGTTCCGTTGATTGCGATTATGATGTCTCCGCCTATGGTTACCCATTCTCCAACAATTAGAACTCGCTGCGTTCCACCCCTTAAGCCTGCGTTGTCCGCTGGTCCTCCACTTGTTACTTGCGTAATTAACCATCCATACGTCACGGTTACGCCCATGGCTTTTGCAATTTCGTAATTCATGTCTATCCCTGCTGCTCCAAGCCAAGGATGCTGGTCATACTTGCCCTTCGTCACTAGAGACTCAATTTCACGCAGTATGGTGTTTGAAGGAATGGCGAAACCTAATCCTTGCGAATCGCTTACGATGGCTGTGGTTATGCCAACAACTTTTCCCAAATAGTTTAGCAATGGTCCACCCGAATTGCCTGGGTTAAGCGGAGTGGTTGTTTGGATTACGTTGGCTATGGGGTATCCGCCTGTAAGGTCTTCGGTTATTGTTCTGCCCAGTGCGCTTACTATGCCCGTGGTCATTGAGCCAGCAAGTCCGTAGGGGTTGCCCACAGCTATGACTGGGTCGCCGACGTGTAGGGTTGAGGAGCTAACGATTTCTAGCTGTTTATATTCGTTTTCTGGCGCTTGTGCTGAAAGCACGGCTAAGTCTGAGTAGGGGTCTGAGCCTAAAACCGTTGCTTCATAAGCGTTTCCATTTATGAAAGTCACAGTTATATTGAACGCCTCGTGAACTACGTGGTAGTTTGTGATAATTACCATTCGTCCGGTAAAGTTGTAAACGAATCCTGAGCCTTGAACTTGCGAATAGTAAGGTATGCCCCAAGCGTTGTATTGCAATGTTATTCCCTTAACCATGACAACTGAGTCTTTTATTTGCTCATAGAGCTGCGAGAGCGAAATGTTTTCTCCCATGACGTATGTGATGTTTTGGTAAGTGATATTTTGGGTTACATTTTGGTAAACAATGTTTTGAGACGCTGGATTTTGTGTTGATTGAAGCGTTGACAACTGATTTTCTAGGTCGTTAACTTTTCTTGAAACATGGGAGTAACCAAAGATGTAGCCCAGTATACCTCCTGCCACTAGGCTGGATATGGCGACTATCACAAGGAGGATCAATGAAGACAAAGCTGCTTTTTGGTTTCTAAAGAGTTTCATTTCCCTCATCTCTCTCTGAGCTAGTGCGCTTTCGCCGTGTTTATTAAGGAAATCGTTTCTAGAAACCTCGAACTTTAGGGGAAACGACCCAAAACCATGAGAAAGGCTATATTAAGGTAAAGCACAAGTAAGCTAATGATGATTGCTCTATCCAGCCTTAACCCTTTTCCGAAACAGAAAGCAGAAGACAACAAAAGCAACGTCCAAACTTGAAACACAATTTGAAGATAACGCGTCACTTCTGGGAAAAACAAGTAAACATAGGGAATTAAAGCCTGTGGAAACGCTGCGATACCTAAACATACGAAAAGCTGAAGGTCGTTGCCAATCCGCCTATAAAAAAGATAGGCGACTGCTTCGGAAAACAAGAACAAGCCAACCCAGTTGAAAAGAAAAATCGCTACGATGCTTTCAAACTGGTAGCTGCTAAAAGGCTGATAGAAAAACAGCAGGGGATCAACATTCGCTAAGCCTGCGCCTAAGGCTCCAAAAATTAGTATGAGAAGGGAGATGGGCAACAAAAGGTATGGTTTGGTTGTTTTGGCGAAGACTGGTGAAAGAAAAAGCCATCGTCCCACTTTGTGGCTGAAGGCTTCTGAAGCATCCAACGAAGGCGGCAAGCTTCCCTCTTTCAACCACCTGTAAAGCAAGCGTCCACGGTCATTTAAAACGTATTTTCTTTCTTTGTCTTGGCTTAAAAAGTCTGAGAGCATGTCCAAATGGTAGTAGACTGTTCCAACGCCGAGTCCAAGGTTCTCCTTCAACTCTTTAAAGCCGATTTTCCCTTGCTCACCTAAGATTTCGATTATTTTTCGCCGCGCTGGGTCTCTCAGTATAGTGTAATATCGGGAGTCTTCAGCCATTGGAACAGTCTCCGTGAAATGGTGAATACCATTCTAATAAATAAAAGGTTTAGCAAGTAAAAGATTGTGAGGTATATAAGAATAATTATTATGGCACCGTCAAGAGTAATGGCTTCATTTCATCGTTAACCATTACAGCGAAAACAAACTATATTTCTGTGTAAAGAAAAACATAATAACATTCTAGACTCTTTTTACACAAGTTTTAAATAAACTTTTCAATAAAAGATAAAGATAAGGGAGAAAAGAGAAATGGCTAAAAATAAACACTTATTAACAATCTTTATGTTGTTTCTTGGGAACTTGCTTACGTTGCCTATTAAGAGTGCAACAGTTATCGATGAATCCTCGCAAACAAAGATATATGAGTTTAACTATGACGCTCTAGTTAATATTGACGGAAAAGAGTATCTTATGGAAGGTAAGCTTGTGGTGACTGAATGGTATCCCAACAACACACGAAAGATCTCAGTAATGGGAACACTAAAAACTTTTCATATTCAAGCGAGCCTTACCCAATTTACTAGAATAAAATTAGAAGAACCTAGAAAAGTATTCGGTGTCTTTCCAAACAAATACAAGTG
>JAWCNH010000077.1:0-5884 GCA_038848765.1 Bathyarchaeia archaeon | reverse complement strand
GGCTTCTCTGACGTTTGCGTTTGCGTTTATTGTGACCACTTCTTTGACCATGACATCTTCTACTTTCAGCGACATAACTGCACCCCATCTTATTCTCTTATTGTGGTTATAAATTCGTTATGAATTTGGGCGCTTTATTTTCCCTTCAAACTTTTCCGCAAGTCTTCTATTATTTGGTTTATTCGCTCATTTGAAGGAATTTTTGCTTTCGTGAATTTTTCTTGCGGTTTTTCGAGGGGGCAAGTTGCATCTATTCCTATTTTTGTTGTAAGCCCGCTTTCTTGGTTTGCCGACGGGTCTAGTGTTGAGCCTCTTGCATTTGGAATTATGACTAAATCTTCGTTTCCTTGGAAACGAGTTGCAATTGCCCATTCAACCTCTTCTAGGTTGTAGACGTCGATGTCTGTGTCTACGACTATTGCATGTTTTAGGCTTGGATGGGCTGCGAAAGCTGCTAGCAAAGCATTTTTTGCGTCTCCGTCTTTTTGTTTTTGAATAGAAATTATGGCGTGTAGCCATCCGCATCCGCCAGTGGAAAGGTTTACAGACTTGACCAGTGGCACTGTGTTGGAAACTGTTTCCCAAATCATGATTTCTCGAGGTAATCCCATCAGCAGCTTATGTTCCGCTCCTGCAGGCAGCAATGCTTGGTAAATATAGTTTTTCTGGTGCATCACGTTAACAAGTTCGATTACGGGTTGCTTTCTTTGAATATCGTATGTGCCTGTAATGTCAACTAATGGGCCTTCTAAAATTTCTTTTTGAGTTGATATTTTTCCTTCCAAGACTATTTCGGCGTCTGCTGGTGCGTAGGCGTTTACGTGCTTGCATTTTATCAATGTTAAGTTCTGGTTTAGTAGGGTGTTTGCTATTCCGAATTCGCTTACGCCGAAGGGCGCTGGTGAAGTTGCGGCTAACAAGACGGCTGGGTGCAAGCCTATTGCGATGGCAACTTCCAAGTCTTGACCTTCTTCTTTTGCCATGTTCCAAAGCTTGAAGAGGTGGCGGGGCACCAAGCGGATGGCCAAGTGCCTATCATCCAAAACTTGAAGGCGATGGATGGAGACGTTTTCAATTTTCCCGTCGGGGCTTCGTGCAGAAACAATTGCGGAGGTGATGTAAGGTCCAGCGTCTTTTTCAAAGTGGGTTAAAACTGGTAGTTTGGACATGTTTGGTTCCTTTGCAACTTCTGTTACTGGTCCATGTGTGACTATTCTTGGGGGTGTTGGTGAACGCCATGCTTCAATTAGCCTTTGGTAAAGTTGTTCTGTGCTAGCGCCTAATGCCCAACAGAGCCTTTGCCTAGTTGCGCAAAGGTTTGCCACAATTTTTCTTTGGAAGCCTTCAACCTCGTCGAAGATAAGAATTGGTCCTCCGTCGAAAGCCTTCATTATTGAGGAGATTTCGAACAGTGGCGAAACTTTTTGTTTTATGTGGATGACTTCATTTTTTGTTTCCATTTCTTTTAGGAAACTTCTTAAACTCATGTGCCTATTTTCTCCTTTTCAGCTGTTTTTTGGGTGATTTTCTCAAAGAGCCTAAAAAGAAACGGGCTGGCTTCTGTTTCGTTTATAGACTTTATGAAAACAGAGACTAAGGCTATTTTTCCAGTTTTTAGGGATAACCTTTCTGCGAGAATTCTTGCTGTTGTCACGTTTCGTTCGCCCAACAGAACTGAAGATAGCGAAGTTCTTTCTGCAGTTTGGGGCAAGGCTATTGCCAAAGTGCCTAGTCGGTCTTCTGCTTCGCTTAGAAGCACTAGGCAAGCGTTTTTCGTTTCAAGATAAACTGCCAGAAAGTGCCATTCTTTTTCCCAAAGTTCGTCTTGAACAAACTTCACGGAACCCATTGCGCATCCTCTAAGCCATTTTACGCTTCTATTCTTTTATCGTTTTGCAATTGTGATAGAACATGTAAAGGCTATAAATGGACGGTGCCGTGTTTATGATGGGCGAATTACCAATAATGAAGGAAGACAACAGCGACAAAATATTGGTGGTGCTTCGAAAGAACTTTGCCTTGCCAAGTTGGGTTTCCATGCGAAGTCCCTTCGAAACTCTTGTAGTTACCATTCTTTCTCAAAACACTTCTGGCAGAAACGTATCAAAAGCCTTCGAAAACCTTTCGAAAAAGTTTTCTTTAACTCCCGAAGCCTTAGCGAAGGCGGATGAGAAGGAGATTCAAGAAGCCATTAAAAACGCTGGCTTGTATCGGAATAAGGCGAAAGTGATAAAGAAAGCTGCGCGTAAAATTGTTGAAGAGTTTGGCGGTTCTTTAGACTTTATTTATTCGCTTCCATTAGAAGAGGCTCGAAAAATTTTGTTAAGCTTTGACGGTGTCGGTCCAAAAACTGCGGATGTGATTCTCCTTTTTTGTGCTGGAAAGCCCACACTTCCCGTAGATACGCATGTTGCTCGTGTTTCAAAACGCCTACAATTTGTTTCTTGGAACGCCAATTATGAAGAAATCCGTCAAACCCTTCAAAGATTATATCAACCCAAGGATTATTTGGCGGTGCATTTACTCTTTATTTCGTTGGGACGAAAAATTTGCAAGGCACGAAAACCCATGTGTAGACAATGCCCTATAAACATGCTGTGTCCATCAAAACAGTTTGAGGATTAGAATTGGCGAGGCTCTTAGAGCAAATCACAGAATATTTTCCTTACCGGTCTGTTAGGCCACATCAAGACAGTTTTATGAATATTGTTTATGAGGCTTTGGAAGAAAGAAAGCATGCTATTGTTGAGGGAAGCAATGGGTTAGGCAAAACCGTTGCTCTCTTATCTGCATGTTTACCGATAGCTAAAAAACAGGGCTTAACAATTCTTTACACTGCGAAGACTCATCGCCAACATGATAGGGTAATAGAGGAGTTAAACGCCATTTCAAAACGCCGAGAAGTTTCTGGATTTTCCATCCGTGGAAGAAGTGAAATGTGCTTACATCCATTGATTCGACGAAGCGTGACGGATGCGCGGTCGGCAATGGAAGTTTGCGAATTGCTGAAGTCTAGAGAGCAATGCCGTTACCATCGAAAAATGGAAGAAAACCCAGAAAGGCGCAGCGAACTTCAATTGTATGTTTCTTCTAAGCCTTTAACTGCAACGGAGATTCGTAGAGTATGCCATAAAGAAGGCTTCTGCCCCTATGAATTAACGAAATTTTTGCTAAGCGAAGTGAATGTGGTAGCGTTAAGCTACCTATACGTTTTTGACCCTCAAATCCGTGCCGCCTTTTTGAAACATTTGGAGAAACCCTTGAATAAAACGCTGCTTATTGTGGATGAAGCGCATAATCTTCCAGACACTGCGGTTGAAATTGCAAGCGACAATCTTTCCCTTTTCACCATTCGACAAGCAGAACTCGAAGCAAAAAATTTCCACTACAAGGACATTGCCGAATTTTCCAGAAGGCTAAAAACTATCATCGAACGTGCCTCGGCAGAAATAAAGAAAGAGGAACAAATCCAGCCAAAACGTTTCATTGAGCTACTCCAGAAAAAAGCGGGCGTAGACGACCTTTCATTTTTCTCGGAGTATCTTGAGGAGGCGGGAAACACTGTGAGGCAAAATTTGCTTAAGCATGGAAAATATCCGCGTTCCTACATTCATAGAATTGGCGAGTTCCTAATTAAATGGTTAGAAACAGCAGACAACCCATCCTTCACGCACGTTTTAAGCAAATACATTGCAAAGACTGGAACTGTTTCTGCGAGGCTAGAGGTGGTTGCGCTTGACCCTTCAAATGTTACCGCACAAGTTTTCTCAAACGTTTACTGCTGCATCGCCGTCTCTGGGACTCTCCAACCCTTGGATTCTTTCAGAAAAATAACTGGTCTACCAGAAAACACGGTTCAACGAGCCGTCGCGTCTCCCTTCCCACGGGAACACGTTTTAGCGCTTATCTCTAAGGGCGTCACAACAGCCTTAGAAAAACGAACCACAACCATGTATAAAAAACTGGTAAAACGCATATGTGAGGCTGTATATGCAACGCCAGCAAACGTGGGCGTCTTCACACCCTCCTATGAAGTTTTGGAGGCTCTACTAAACCATGGCTTAAAGGTCATGGTGAAGAAGACCTTACTTCATGAGTATAGAAACATGTCTTCAAAAGAAAATGAAAAACTCATCAACCACTTCAAATCTTACGCCACTAAAGGCGGAGCTGTGCTGCTGGGCGTTCAAGGTGGCAGATCGTCAGAAGGCACCGATTATCCAGGCGACCAAATGAACACCGTCGTGGTTGTGGGTGTTCCATACGCGGAGCCTACGCCTAAAGTTAAGGCGCAAATCAATTATTACGAAGAAGTTTTTCCCGGTAGTGGCAGAGAATTTGGCTATGTGCTTCCAGCATTGAAGAAGGCTTCGCAGGCGGCCGGACGCCCAATAAGAACTTTAGAGGATAAAGGCGCCATAATCTTTCTTGACTATCGTTTTGCCACATCATACTGCCAACGTTTCCTTCCCTTATGGATTCGGGAAAGAATCAAAATTCTCCCAGACATGGATGGGCTGATCGCTCGAGAGCTTAAAAGTTTCTTTGGTTAAGTGAAAACTTTGGCTCTGAATTAAGGAAGAGTGAGCTTGGTCCTTTTTCTTTAAAGTTTTTATCCAGCTTTATTTGCCCAAGCGAAACTGTTGATATGTCTTGGTTTACGGGCGTGTTGATCTTCACTGTTTTTCTTTTGAAATCTATTCCAAGCAGTATGCCGATACCGAGAAATTTTCCAGCGGAATCCTGCAATGCGACAAGTAGCCCATTTTCTTCACCTTCTAAAGCTATTTTCACTTCCTTACCCATTTTTTCCTCAAGTTTCTTTAAAGAATCGAAATTGAGCCACTGTCCCCTTTTTAATACGATTAATAGAGTGTTGGGAGTTTCTTCACAATATAGTGGTGAGAGTTGCAGAAACTCATTTATCCATCTCATTCGTTCTTGGCTTGGAGTTAAACCGGCGCCTAAGGGTGCTCCTTCAAACTTTACCCATGAAAGGGGGAACGTCTGCACTTTTGCTCCTTTCAAATATTTCTTATAGTTAAGCTCACGTAAAATCTTTCTTTTCTCCTTGTCACGTCTACGTATTGCAGTGGGAGACTCAACCGTGTAAATCCTTGTTTCTTTTAGCGCCATCATTAAGGGTGTCAACTCGTTTTTCTGCTCTATGCCAACAACAAAGTTGGGCTTCACATTCTGGGTTAACTTAACCTTATATTCGATGGCTTCTTCGCCTTCCACCCACCCATCAGTGTTTACAATGACAAATTCTGCGCCGCCTTGCAGCATTTTCTCCTTAAAGTTTTTTAAACTCTCAACTACGGCGTTTACAACTTTAGAGGGACTAGTTAAACCTACAAAATGGGCGTCTTCAGCTTTAATGTCGAAAGGGTCTTTTATGAAGTTTTTAACGTAACAGCACCCAACCGTTGACGGAGGCCCAACGTCGGATTGCCCCAAATCAGCGTCTATAAGAGCCACTTTTAATCGTCTTTTTAGGGCATTGTTGGCAAGGAATGTGCAAAAACTGGATTTGCCGCAATCTACTCCACCCATCACCATAACAATTGTAGGGGGCTTATGAAGAAGCAGTTCTTCACTGGTTTTTCGCCAAGATATGGGTATTGTGCTTCCATCAACTTCTTCGCTGAGAGCGCCTTCCCCTAAAGTCAGGTTGAACATGGTCTTCTCTTTCACTTCAAAAGGTAACCGTTTTCCTTCGCGAATTATGATTTTCTCTCCGATTTCTAGGGGTGCTCCAAAAACTTCCGCCATGCCAGAAAGCATTTGCACAGAGGCTGGTCCGTCTACAAGTAATGTTTTATTCGGTTCTACCGTGCGGTTCATTCTTTTTACCTCTGGAAAAGGTTTGCCCGTTCCTCTT
>JAWCNH010000076.1:0-5891 GCA_038848765.1 Bathyarchaeia archaeon | reverse complement strand
ATGGATTCGGCGTAAAAGGTGGGTTTAGGGGTTAAACCTAAATATTCCGATATTAATCCTGCTGGGCTTCTTTGTTTGTCATATTCTGGTGCTGAACAAATTATGGAAGCATCAATTTCTTTGGGCATTAGGTTAAGGTCTTCTAGGGCTTCTTTGAAGGCTTCGAAACAGAGTTCACGAATGCTCATGCCACAGTTTCTGGAAAACGGCGTCTGACCAACACCAACAATAGCAACACTCATCTGCAAGTCTCCTTGTCTTCTGTAAACACTTCATTTTATTTGATAAGTCTTTTCTTCATGGCATTTATGCTCAAAACGAAAAAGAACGGCGTAACAGCAAGCAGCCATAAAAGGCTGAAGAGCATGGAAAAATCAAATTTGCCAAGAGCAAGCCCTCTCGTAAGCTTGACGGCATGGACAAGAGGCAAGAATGCTTGCGCCACGTTTTGTAGAAGCAGAGGCAAGTCGCTTAGGGGGAAGAATGTTCCACTTAAAAGAAACATGGGCGTTATGAAGAGGAAAGCCGGATAATTAAAGAAGTCTATGTTAGGCGCAATCGCTGTGAAACACATGGCTATGGCTGAAAACAACAATCCAACAAGGAAGGACACAAAAGGCACAAAAACAACCAGCGGACTCGCAACCAAACCGAAAGCCGCCACAATAACCAACACTATGGTAGAATTTATCACACTTCTAGTCGCACCCCACAAAAGCTCCCCGCAAATAACTTCTTCTAGGCTTACGGGAGTGGCGATGATGCCGTCAAAAGTTTTCTGATAATACATGCGCACAAATGAGCCATAAGTACACTCAAAAAACGAGGAATACATCATGGGAATAGCAACCAAAGCCGGCGCGATAAACTGAACATATGGCATGCCTTGAATAGGCTGGACAAATTGACCAAGCCCGTACCCTAAAGCAACCAAATAAAAGACTGGCTCGATTAATGGGGGGAGAAAGTTCACCTTGTAAGTTTTCAGGAAAACATCACGGTCCCTCATCCAAACTTTCCAAACCCGATAGGACAACTGGGGCAACTTAAAATAGGATGCCACACGGCTTATAAGTTTCATTCTCTAAGCCTCCTTCCAGTAAGCTTCAAAAATACATCTTCCAAATTGGCATCCCGAATCACTGCCTCTTTAAAAGCAAAATCTTCAATGATCTCGGCGAAAACTCCACGTGGCTTATTCGTAAACAAATGAATTCTGTCGCTTACAACCTCAAACCTCACGTCTGGAAGCTTTTCTCGAATAAGTTTAAGCATCTTTTCCTCATAGGCTATTTCCAAAACTTCTTCGCCCACATGTTTCTTAACCAACTCCGCAGGCGCACCCTCTTCGATTATTTTGCCATAGTCCATAATCAAAAGTCGGTCACAAAGTTGAGCTGCCTCTTCCATATAATGCGTGGTCAAAATTATGGTTACGCCTTGTTTCTGTAAGTTTCGAATTTTTTCCCAAATCAAATGGCGCGCCTGTGGGTCAAGCCCTGTGGTAGGCTCATCTAATATGAGAATCTGCGGCTCATTAATCAAAGCCCTCGCCAAAATCAACCGCCTCTTCATCCCAGAAGAAAGCTGCTCAATAATAACGTCACGCTTTTCCTCCAATCGCACAAACCTAAGCAGTTCCTCAGCTCTCCGGTAAGCTTCCGCCTTTGGAATGTCAAAGTAACGGGCATAAACAATCAAGTTGTGAAAAACCGTAAAGTCTGGGTCAAGATTATCCTCCTGTGGAGCCACACCAATCATTTTCTTTATTTCTCTAGCCTGTTTCGAAACATCCATGCCCGAAACCGTTAACTTGCCACTTGTTAATGGCAAAACGCAGTGAATCATCTTTATAGTCGTAGTTTTTCCAGCCCCATTTGGACCGAGAAAGCCGAAACATTCACCCTTGAAAACTTGAAAGCTGATGTTGTCCACTGCTGTGAGAGAGCCAAACTTTTTTGTTAAGCCTTCAGCTTCGATAAGAACTTCAGAATTCATGGCTGCTCCGAAACCATCCGTTTTCATAAACTAGGCACACTTTCTTAAAAATTCTCCTTCCATAGCTATAGAAGTATTCTCCACAAGGCTTTTTGAAAGGCAAGAGACAAATGTAGCAGAGGAAAACAGATGAAAGGAATCATAACCATAAAAATGCTTGTCCTAGCCTCCTTTCTAGTTTTCAACATCTCCACGCTTCAAGTTAAAGCCAACCAAAACATCATCAACATTCCCATGGATTACCCAACACTATCAGAAGCCTTAGCCAGCGGCAACATCCACCCAGGAGACACAGTTCACGTCTGGAGCGGAATCTACGTTGAAAATCCCGTTATCAACGTGTCAGACATAAAAATAATTGGACAACCAGGATACGGCGCAGTAATAAATCCACTATTGCCCGGACCATGCATCACAATAGTCGCCAGCGGCGTCAGCATAATGATGCTTACAATTCAAGATACCAACGCATTCGCCAACGACGTAGGAATCACCATAAAAGCAAGGCAAACCAGCATTGGACAATGCAAAATCTACAGAAACCGAATACTAGACTTCAGCTTCGGCGTTAAAATAGACAACTCCTCCAACAACGAAATCATAGGCAACGACATTTCTGGATGCACAAACCATCAAGCATCGGCGGCAATATGGATAACCAACACAAAGGCTACATGCAACCGAATAAGCGGCAACGAGATAGGCAGAATATCTCCATGCAGTTACGGCATAGCCATACAAAGCGCAAGCGGCAACACCATAGTCTTCAACAATTTCTGGAACACACAAATGTCGCCAGCGGCATGGATTTCGCCGGGAAGCATAAACGCTTGGGACGACCAAACCATTCAAAAAGGAAACTGGTGGGGAAACGGAGCACCAACACCCTACATAATTGACCATTCAAACATCGACCATTATTGTCACCCAAGCTTTTTCAATTGGTCAACCTACCCATGGGACGTCAACCGAGACTGCAGAGGCGACATGCAAGACATAAGCCCAATAGCCAAAGCCTTCGGCACCGAATGGCCAATGGAAAAATGGAACCCCATATGCGACATAACGGGTATGGAAGGGTTTCCCGACAATCAAGTGAACATGATGGACATCAGTTTGGCTGCAAAAAACTTCGGCTGGAAATACCCTTAATCGACCAAATATGACAATAACTTGTTGCAAGCTATGTCAATTTTCTTTTTCGTTTGTGGACTGTGACTGTCAATGATGTTGTTGTCATGAATGTTGGCAAAATTAGGAGAGACGCAAGTTCTGGAATTGAATGGAAAGAAAAGGAATGGATAGCCAACTTTTAGAAGAGTAGGTTTTTGTTTATCCAGTCTGGGTACCATTTGTAATATTCTTTTGGTTTTGCCTTTTTCAAGCCTTTGTATGTTGCTTTCGCCAATGCAATGTTGCCTTTTCCGTCTTTGAACAGTTTCACTAAACCTTCGGTTTCGAGGGATAGTAATATTTTGTTGAGTTGTTCGTCTGTGATGTTTTGGAATCTTTCTTTTATGTCGTTTCTGTGCATGTATAGTCCAGGGTTTACGCGGTAGTCTTCGGCTAACACTTCGAGAATTGTTTTTTCGTTTGCTTCTGCATGTTTTGTGGGTTGGGTTGTGGATATTGGTATTCCAAGTTTTTCGTGTATGTGTCTGTGGGGCATTTTTAGTTCTTGAGCCATGGTTCTTGTTCCTTGCCTATAGAGGACCATGCGCATGACTTCGCTTGTTCCTGCGCCTAGCTGGTTTACTTTTGCGTCTCTCATGAAGGCTTCAACTGGGTAGAATCTTGTCCATCCGTCTCCGCCCATGACTTGGGCTGCGTCGGCGACGAGTTTTTCATAGGCTTCTGAAGTGTATAGTTTGGCAAGCGTGGCTTCCATGACTGCCTCCATTTTCAAGTCCATTAGGTAGGCTGCGTAATAGGTGAGCAGTCTCGCTGTTTTCAGGCTTGCTATCATGTCGGCTATTTTGAATTGGTTGACTTGGGATTCGATTGTTGGCGTGCGGAATTGGATGCGTCTCTGTGCGTGTCCCACTGCATATTTTATGGCTTCCCGCATTGGTCCAAGCATGCCTGCAGCGAAAAGGTTTCTTTCAAAGTTTAAGCCGTCAACGAGCACTTTCCATCCGTCTCCTTCGGCTCCAAGCCTATTTTCAGCTGGTATTCTTGCCTCGTCGAAGTCTAAGTAGCCGTTAGGTAAGCCAATCCAGCCGCCCAGCTCGTTTATTTTTTCCACCGTAAAGCCTGGAGTGCCCTTTTCTACTATGAAGGCGCTGAGGTGCGTGTATTTGGCTATGTCTTCTGGGCGGTCGCTTGTTTTGGCGTATACGCAGTAGATGTCTGCGACGCCTGCGTTTGTTATGAAGCGTTTTTTCCCGTTTAAAACGTATTCATCGCCTTCACGTTGGGCTGTTGTTTCTATGCTTGCTGCGTCTGAGCCTACGCCTGGCTCTGTGATGCAGATTGCGCCTAGTTTTCCTTTAGCGATTTGCGGCAGCCATCTTCTTTTCTGTTGTTCGTTGCCGAATTTTATGAGTTGTTCCACGCCGCCGAACATGGTTACAGAATAAGCGCCAGTTAACGCGGAGCACACGCGCCCGAATTCTTCGGCTACGATGCAGCATCCAGTTACGCCTACGCCTATGCCTCCGTATTCTTCTGGAATTGGAGCGCCGAACCATCCGTGACTAGCTGCTTCTTTCAGTAAATCAGAAGGAAACTCCTTTGTCCATGTTATTTCCTCGCCTCTGGGCAAATTTTCGTCTGCAAACTTTCTAACTTCCTCAGCTAGTTTCCGCTGTTTTTCGTTCCACCATGGATATGTTTCCATCATGCCTATACACCACGAGGAATATCAACATAAACAGCCCCAAACACTTAAAACTTGCTAAAGTAAATTCATCCCTCTCTATTAAGATGCCTACTGCTGATTTGATTAGTCGCAAAATTTTTGTTTTGACCAGTCAAAAGCGCTTGCTATTTTGTGTCACTTTCAGGATTTTTCTTCTGCGAAACTAAAGACTAGGCTTAAATCTTTGGGCAACTCTATTCCTATTCGCCTAAAATAGGACAGTGAGGTATCTTTGTGATTGAAGGTTTAGACCATGTTGGCATTGCGGTGGAAAAAATTGAGGACGCCTTGGTCTTGTATGAAAAAGTTTTGGGTTTGAAGCTTGAGAGAATTAAGGTTGTAGAAGACCAGAAGGTGAAGTTGGCGATTCTTTATGCTGGAGAAACGAAAATTGAATTGCTTGAACCAACAGACCCAGATAGCCCAGTGGGCAAATTCCTCCAGAAAAGAGGGGAAGGCGTTCATCATATCGCCTTAAAAGTCTCAAAAATCGAAGATGCGATTCGCACGCTGAAGGATGAAGGCGTCCAACTCATCGATGAGAAGCCAAGAATCGGCGCTGAAGGAGGAAAAATAGCTTTTCTACATCCAAAAAGCACAAGAAACGTGTTGCTGGAATTATGCCAAAAATAGGGCAAAAAATCCATCGATATGAAGTTGTAAGTTCCACTAACACATTGGCGAAAAGGCTTGCAGCGAAAGGAGAGGAAGAAGGAACCGTAGTTATTGCTGAAACGCAGAGAAAAGGCAAGGGTAGACTGGGGAGAGTGTGGGAGTCGCCTAAGGGCGGTTTATGGTTTTCCCTAATCTTAAGACCTAAAACTCACCCTTCAAAACTTCCGCTTATAACCTTCATGTCATCCGTAGCGGTTGCAAAAGCCCTACAAGAAATGTTTGGGTTAAAAGTGCAAGTGAAATGGCCGAATGACGTGTTGATTGGAAACAAGAAAGTTTGCGGTATCCTAACAGAGGCAAATACGAAAGGTGATGTGGTGAATTTTGTTGTGGTTGGAATTGGAATAAACGCCAACAT
>JAWCNH010000075.1:0-5943 GCA_038848765.1 Bathyarchaeia archaeon | reverse complement strand
AACTTCAACTAGGTATTTGCGCCTTTCAGTGAGTGGCAAGCCGATGAGCTCCCGCCCATTTAAGAAGAGGATATCAAAGGCTCTGTAAGTTACACGGACTTTCTCCATTCTTTCTGTAAGCTCTGCCGTTGTCAGTTCCCTTGGCACTGTTCTCTCTAGCATAACTTGGAATGGTAATGGGCTACCATTTTGGTCTACAGCTAATATTTCGCCATCCACAATGCAGCTTTGGGCATTAAACTTCATTGCTATTTCTACAATTTCCGGAAGCGTCTTAGACTTTTCAATGCCACGCCTTGAAAAAATCCATGTTTGGGTCCCCCACTTATGGATTTGTAGGCGGCTTCCATCAATCTTGTATTCTGCTCTAACCGGATAGACAACTTTGTCCGGCTCGTAGAGGTGGGCTAGTTGGGGTTTTATAAACTGTCCGGGGCGCATTTTCACCTCTGCCAGTTTCGGTAGCCCTTCCGATGCTAGGCTTATCCCTTCTGCGATACCCATTATGGCGCACGCATTTTGGATAAGCTCTACTGGAACTTGGTAGGCCCTTGCAGCAGCCCTCATAACAGTGCTTGCATAGTAGCCAAGCTTCAAATCGCCTAGTAGAAGCCGAACAATATATTTTGCCTCTTGAGGCGTTGCAGCCCTTAGTAGGCTTGCAATGTAGAGTTCACGTTCCCTCACGCCTTTAAGTTTTGGGAGAAGCCTAATCGCCTCATAAACCTCATTTACAGACAGTTTCGGCTGTGAAGGCTTTTTGAGAAGGTAGGCTACTTCGCCGTGTTCCCCGTAGTCGATGAGAAGTTTTCTAACGTCGCTTTTTGATACGCCAGTGGATAGACTTATGCTTCTCTCTACTAAGCCAGGTCCAACTTTGAGGCTTTCGTCTGTTATTATTCCCAGTGCTAATCGCGCCTTAACTTCGAGGGAGAGCTCCGCTGTTTGGAAGAATTTGGCTAGTTCCGTCTCTTTTCCCTTCTTGCCTCGGAGCACTGCTAGTCGCTCATAAACATCGATTATTTTTGAGAAGGGCAGATCTTTCTTAGGCTCTTTTCCATCCATGTATAGGCGTATAAGATAGTATGGTATGCTTGCTTGCCATTCTATTTGTTCCGGAGAAAAGCCAGCCTCAATTAGGCGGAGAACAGCCTCCTTCTGTGAGCCGTAGGTTTCTATTAGCTCTTTTATTGTTGGCGGCTTAATCAGCGACATTTGCTTTTGTCACTGTCACGGTTGTGCTATTTTGCTTGGGCTTCTGGAGCTTTTGGTATTGGTTCTATTGCTCTTAAGAATCCGTCCCTTGTTATGTCGACTCTTATTCTTCGGCGTTCAAAGTTGCACATTCTACAGTCTAGGACGCGGGCTATCCGGACAAATTCTCCCCTGTCAACGCCTAAATCCACCTGCTGGTCATACCAGTAGACGCGCCCATAATCCACTATTATTGTTCCATCTAGGTTGTGGGCTAAGCCTATACCGCCTGCCATGTCATAGCTGTCCCAAACTTCCGAGCTTCGCTGGTTCACGTAGAGGGCTGTTATGCCATGTACCTGGTTGTAGCGGGCCAACTCCATAACACGATATTTCAGTGCTCCGCGATAGGCCTCCAGCACAGTGACAGAGTCTATTATGGCTAATTCGATCTTCTCTTTCTCAGCAACATAGCGGTATGTTTCCGCGAAGGTATTCCAATCGCGGAGTTCAGGATAGGCCACAGTATCCAAAACAAAAAGGTTTTCGCGTATCTTATTCCAGTCCAAGCCCAGAATGTCAGCTTTCTGCTTAAGCCTTGACTGCAAATCAAAACGTGGGGTGGCGCTTTTCCAGGTGTCCTCAGCCGTTGCATAAAGAACTTTTCTGCCCGTGGCAGCTGCCCTCACGGCTATCTCTTCAACAAGTATTGATTTTCCAGCCCCGGGTAATCCTGTGATAGCGAATTGCCCGCATATTGGAATTCCTCCTAGGCTTTTCCCGTCTGGTGTTAGGAAAAGCTCATCAATGAAGGTGCCTGTCGAAAAGCCCAGAAGAGGCTTTTTAGCTTCTATTGCCTCGTCTGGTTTCAGCACAAGAGTGCTTAGCTTCTCTTTGCCCTCCTCAATCCTCGTCGTCATAGGCTTTGTGGCAAGCTCCCACTCATCTGCTGGTGCTCTAGCACTTTTCATGGCTTCGGCAAGCGTCTGAGCCATAGCTCTAACAAGGCTTTCGATTTCTGGGGCGACTGTTTCAGGCTTTGTTTGCTCTGGTAGCTTTGCTGGGGCCTCTGTTGGCTTTTCTGCTGGTTTTGGCTTTGTCTCCTCGATGATTAGAACCCATAATTCGCCTCGACGCTCCACAGCCCCTTTATTCTTGAGTGATTGTAAAAGTGCATAGGCGGATTTTGGTCCATATTTTGGTATATTTAAGCCTTCTGCAATATCGTTTAGGGAGGCTTGCCCGCTGTGGGATTTGAGAAATTCAACTACGTCATTTTCCTCAACCATAAACTCTCCCAGTTTTAAGGCCGACTTTTTCTAAATAATTTGTAAAAGTTTAAGCTTTTAAATATACCCCTAAGGACTTAAAATGCGCTTTTCAATGGGATAACGATCTTCAGTCTTTTGAGAAGAGCCAAGAAAGCAATTATAAGTAAGAAAAACGCTTGGGGTAATTCTAAAAAGCATGAGATGAAAATCTTGAGCAGACTAGAAATTGGGTTATCAACTCTTTACCTATTAGGTAAACCATTTAACGAAATGGTCCGAAAAATTGCAAGTGTAAATGTCAGCCATATAGAGATCGTGGATGATGGTCTCCATGCCTTAACCGGGCGTAGAGTCGCAATTCTTAAGGATATAAAGGAATCTTATAACATGAAATTCTCAGTTCACGCGCCCTTCGCTGACATAAACATTGCTTCACCGTCAAGCAGTGTTTTAAAGGCTATGCTTAAACGACTGGAAAGCTCGATGAGACTTGCGAGCCTCTTAGAGGCTTATGTTTGGGTTTTTCATCCAGGGTTAAAAACCGGCGTGAGCATGTTTTATCCAGGCGAAGACTGGAAACAGAACTGCAAAACCGCGCGACTTCTCTACAAAATCGCGAAAAAATATAGTTTAGAAATAGCAATAGAGAATGTTCCGGAACCATATCCATTCTTAATGAAAAGTGTTGAAGATTTTGACAAGTTTTATGGTGAAGTTTCAGAGCCCATAGGCTTAGTCCTTGACATTGGACATTCGAACATTAATGGGCAGACAGAGCGATTTCTAAAAACGTTTGCGGACATTATTGTGCACATCCACGCCCACGATAACAATGGAAAAGATGACCTCCATTTAGGAATAGGCTATGGAACAGTGAACTGGTATAGGTTTACAAGTTTACTAAGGGAAATATCCTATAACAAAGTTGTAGTTGTGGAGTCTATTGAAAAGGTTGCAGAAAGCGTCAACTTTTTGAAATCCATGCTTAACAGAATATAGCGGTAAAAATGTATACTCCAAAGGCCAAGTATGCGCTCGTCCGTCCAGTGCCCAATTCATATGACAAATGTATAAGAACTAACACTGAAGGAATAGACGTTGAACTTGCTAAAAAGCAACACATGGGGTACTGCAAAGCCTTAGAGAATCTTGGATTAAAACTTCTGTGGGCTAAAGGTGATGATACATTGCCAGACAGCTGCTTTGTGGAGGATACAGCCGTTGTTTTCGGCGAAAAAGCGGTTGTATGCAACATGAAAATGGAGTCTCGTAGAGGGGAGGTTGTTGAAATAGCGAAAATGCTGGAAAAAATGAAGAAGGTGTATTGCATAGAACCGCCAGCAACAATTGACGGGGGAGACGTCCTCAAAATTGGCAAGGAAGTATTTGTTGGTCTTACAGCCAGAACTAATATTTATGCTGTGGAACAACTGCGGAAAATTTTGGAGAATGATGGATTTAACATAATTCCTGTCAAAGTGGATGGCGTCACCCATTTTAAGTCTGTTTGCACATATCTTGGAAACGGTTATGTTGTGCTAGCGGAGGGCTACTTCAATGCGGATGTTTTTAAAGGCTATAATAGGCTTGTTGTTCCTCCCTCAGAGCAATACGCGTCAAACTGCCTAGCCGTTAACGGAGTAGTTCTAATGGCGAAGGGTTATCCAAAAACAAGGAGGCTTATAGAAAGGGAAGGCTTCACCATACAAGAGTTGGAGATGTCAGAATTTAGGAAAGGGGAAGGAGCCCTAACATGCCTCTCAATACTTTGGTGAGTTTTAGCCCTTCGGAAGCGGAATCTCAAGAGTCATAAAGTCTTCCGCAACCTGTGTCTTTTTGAAAATTTTCCTTGCTTGTTTCAATAGCACTTTTGGGTTTTCATAACGTGCACTTATGTGGGTCAGAATCAACAGTTTGGCTCTGGAATTTTTGGCGTTTTCCGCCGCTTGGCTTGGAGTTGAATGTCCATCCTCATAGGCTCTTTCAGCAAGTTCATCATCCAAAGTGGCGTCATGAATCAATAAATCTGCGTTGGATGCAAAATCTGCTAAACCATCAAAGGGTCTCGTATCTCCAGTATAAACTATTTTTCTCCCTGGTCTCGGCGGACCCATGACGTCTTCCGGTTTAACAACTTTCCCGTTTGGAAGCTTAACCTCATTTCCATGTTGAAGCTTAGACCATAAAGGTCCTTCTGGAACGCTTAAGGCCCTGGCTTTTTCTGGGTAAAACTTTCCTGGGCGGGGCTTCTCTACAAGGGCGTAGGCTAGGCTTTGTATTACATGGTTTGCCCAAACAGCCTTAACCGCGTATTCTTCCTCTTCACATACTTTTCCAGCCTTGTGTATTTCGTGGATTTCTATTGGGAATGTTAAGCCAAACTGAACTGTTTCCCTTATGCCTCCTATGAAACTTCTTATTCCGGGCGGTCCATAAATTTCGAGTTTTTTGTCGCGATCAAGCAGAGCCATCGTTTGTATAAGCCCAGGCAAACCCAGCACATGGTCTCCGTGCATATGCGTTATAAATACTTTCATTTTCTTGTTGAAGCTGGCTCCAGCTATTATCATCTGCCTCTGAACGCCTTCGCCACAGTCGAATAGCAGTTGTTCACCTTTACGCCTTATCAATACGGCTGGCAAACTCCTTTTTGGCGTCGGAACGCTTCCAGCTGTGCCCAAGAAAATAATTTTCAAGTTCATGGCACTTTCACTTTTTAGATATACTGCCTTTCCTTGTTAGGCTTTGTGCTTAACCTTTTGAAGTTCTCAGCAAACTATTTATTATCAACAGTACAACTTTTATGTTGCATCAAATTCGAGACGCTTCAAAATTGATTAGCATAAGAAAAGCAAATCACGCCGATATTCAAATCCTTTCAGAAAAACTTTTGTCCGCTTTGGAGGACAAGAACAGCCAAGTTTATCGAGATAATGTTGCCAAATTTGGAATTCCAGAAGATTACGTCAAAAAAGCTTTCGCAAAAGAAACATTGGCGAAGGCGGCTGCCAATGAAAAAGCAACTTTTTATTTAGCTTTTAAGGACGAAGAAATAGTGGGTTTTGCCCAAACCATACAGCATGACGCGGATACAGCGGAGCTAGACCGAATCATAGTTTTTCCGCAACACGCCGGAAAAGGTATTGGAACCATGTTGCTCGCTGAAGTCATTAAAGACCAGAAACAAAGAGGAACGAAAAGAATTCTTGTAAACGCTGGAAAAAAAGAAAATCACGCAAGGCGGTTTTATGAGAAAAATGGCTTCACACAAATAAAAGAAACGACCATAGACGCCCCATGGGGTAAAAAACTAGCGCTGGTCACGTATCAGCTTTGTCTAAAGCCTTAGGAAAACCGAGAAAACTCATGTTGATTCGCAAGCTTTAAAGGGCTATATGGAAAACTTTTAAGTGGATTTGGTTGTTCATGATAAAGGTGCTCATCGTTTTTGAGTCGCGTTTTGGCAACACCAAACGTG
>JAWCNH010000074.1:0-5964 GCA_038848765.1 Bathyarchaeia archaeon | reverse complement strand
GGTCAGAGAAAGTTGCAGTGGGGCCTCCAACAATTATTGGAAGGTTATGTCTTTCTCTTTTGAACAAATGAGCAAGCATTTTCACCATGTAATAGTTACTATCATAACAAGTAAAACCAATAAACTCGGGATTAAGTGATAAAACTTCTTCCACCAACAATGGAGGAGTCACCGCTTTTTTGGGAACATATTGCAATGAATCTATTCCCTTTTCTTCCAAAAAAGCTTGAACATATCCAACTCCAAGATGATAATGAAACTTATAATCGCTCCAATAAGGCGGAAAAATAAATACGAACGTTGTCTTTTGCCCAGACATATCCATACTTTCCTCTACTCAATAAGCAACACTGTATTATTATCAAATGGGAAAATATTTAATTATTTTTGACATTTTGAACTGCAAACCATCACAAAAGCAAATGGCAGTTCACGCTATTCTGTTAGAAACACATAAAGCTTTCTTTAATCAAGTAAGGTGTGAGCGTGTTGTCGAGAATGGTGCGTGTTAGGGTTCAGCGAATTGAGTCTATTCGTGACCCAGAAGGGAATTTAGGAAAACGTATCGAATTGGTTGAGGAGAGGAATATCCCAAGGTTCGCTATTCGGCCCTCCACAGAAGAGGGGAGAATGGTTCAAGATGTTATTCAAGCCTTACAGCAGCAGCTTCCAATGATAAATGTGCAAACTCAGTTCGCTCTTCCAAAAATAATTCTGTTTCTCACCGAATTTGAGTATGAAAGGCTTGGCATAACCTTTGATGTTAACCAAATTTACGAGATGGAGCTAGTGGACCAAACCATTAAGTTTAAGAAAGTCTAGCTTTTCGGAGAAACAAGTATTTTGGGTGAAAAGAAAGAACAAAAATGATGTTTCTAATTGCGCTGTAAACATCTTCTTCGCTGCCCTTTTTGCCCCAATCCGAATACAAAGGAATTTCCTCACTATTGCCGTTTCGGAAATAAACGTATATTGATGTTAACTCTTTTCGTGGAGCTACTTGAACCTTCAGCCTCATTTTGTTCGCAATTTTAGCTACAGCAGAGTTCACTATTCTTAGGCGTTCATTTTCTCTATGAAAGTTGGGGGCGTAAATTAAAATTTCAGCTTTGTCTTGCATCATGGCGTTTTACCTTATTGTTTTGAGGCGGCGCAAAATGCTTTTAAAAGGCTCGGAGCATCGACATCCAATAAAGTGGAGAGAGCAGAGTGAAAGTGAATGGTTCAAAGGAGAGTTTGTCATGAAGGTTAGGGCTCACGTTTATGTTAGTGGAAGGGTTCAAGGCGTCTTTTTCAGAAGCGAAACTCAAGATGTGGCAAGAAGATACAACGTGAAGGGTTGGGTGAGAAACATGGCAGATGGAAGGGTGGAAGCTGTTTTTGAAGGCGAAAAGGAAAACGTGGAAAAACTAATAGAATTCTGCAGAAGAGGTCCACCTGGGGCAAGGGTCTCTAAGGTTGAGGTTTTTTGGGAAAACTATATGGGCGAGTTTGCAGACTTCACCATACGCTACTAATGCTTAATCCTCATGGTCTGGAGCTGGTTAAAATTGCCCACTATTCTATTGACAAATGATGATGGAATCCGTTCGGCTGGTCTATTAGCATTAAAAAGGCAGCTGGAAACGTTAGGCGAAGTATTTGTTGTCGCTCCCAAAGAAGAGAGAAGCGGGATTGGAAAAGCGATAAGCACTGGGCATATAGAAGTAAACAAAACGGTTTTAGAAGACGACTCAGAAGCTTACGCTGTCAATGGGACGCCAGCCGACGCCTTTCTTATTGCCACATTTAAACTATTGAAACACCCACCGGACATCGTGGTTTCAGGCATAAACCTTGGGCCAAACCTTGGAATTGACGATTTGCTAACCTCTGGAACAATAGGCGCAGCATTAGAAGCTGCAATTCACGGGGTTCCTGCAGTCGCTGTTTCCTATTGTATGGAAAGGATTACTGGTCACAACCAGAAAAATATGCCGAGAAATCCTAAAGATTTGGAAATAGCTGCAAAAATAACCCGCAAAGTTGTAGAATATGTTTTGGCAAATGGGATGCCTCCAGATGTTGATGTCATATCCATTAATGTGCCGCAAAACGCTTCTGAAGAAATCGAGATAACTAGGCTTTCTTATAAGGGGTATCATGACATTTTCACTCAGCAAGGAAACGGATACGTAATAAAAAGCTGGATTTTGACCGATTATCCGGAAGACAAGCCTGGAACAGACTTGCATGCCATAAAAAGGGACAAACGAATTTCAATTACGCCAATAAAACTACAACTAGCCCACAACGCAGAAAGCTTAGACAATCTGCTGCGTTTCCTTAATCAAACAAAAAATAAGTAAGCAAATCCATCAGCCATGAGCCTAGTATAAATAAGATGGCTATGAAACTTGCTATCATCTTTGAACTAAAACAAGCGCACGTAATCTGCTCTCAAGGAAATTTTCGCTTATCGAACAAATTATTTTGTTTCTTTTGAGATTCTGAAGTGTGATTCTTTTCCGGCGCTGATGTATTCTCCGCCGGCACCTCTTACTATGGATGCTATTTTTGCAAAGTTTTCTGAGCCTAAAAATTGTCGTGGACGAACCACGATGTATTTTTCTTTGTCTTCGAAAGCTAACATTTCTTCAAGTTCTTTTGGGAAGAGCGCCCTTACGTTTTGTATGGATAATTCCTTTTCTGCAATTGTGGGTGGTGGTGTAACCGTGGGTGCCGTTGTGGGAGTGGGCATGAGTGGTTGTATCTGTTTGAGGGTTTGAGAAACTTCTTGCAAGTCTTCCAGAATTCTTTTCAAAATAACTATGAGTTCTTCGATTCGTTGGGAAAGGCGTTCGGCTGTTGTCTTGTCTAAACTCATGGGTTTCGCCTCAAAGCATAGTTATGCTCTTTCCTTCTTCATTTATTTTATCCTTCACCAACGTAATGTAAAATAGTTCCTTCAGAATATGTATTGATGCTTGAGGCGTGGCTTTGATAGAAATCGATGGAAGCCAAAAAAGTGGAAGCGGCACAATTCTTAGACTCTCAGTTGCCTTAGCAAGCATCCTCCGCCAACCGCTTCACATCTATAATATTCGTCAAAAGCGTCCTCAGCCTGGACTGCGTCCTCAACATCTGGAGGCTGTGTTGACTGCAGGAAAACTTTGCAATGCAGAAATGAAAGGCGCTTCGCTGGGGTCCCGTGAACTTTGGTTTACGCCACATGAAATTGAAGGGGGCGAAGTGTTGGCTGAAATTGGCACTGCGGGCAGCATTCCCATGTTGCTGTTGACTGTTTTACCTTTATGCGCCTTTGCAAAACGAAAGGTGAAGCTAAAAGTTTTGAAGGGCGGAACAGATGTTAGGAATGCGCCTACAATTAACTACATACGCTATGTGCTTTTACCTATGCTGAAAAACATGGGCTTGGAAACCAGCATAACTATAGAAAAGTATGGGTATTACCCTAAAGGTATGGGTGAAATTAGCCTTGAAGTTGAGCCGAACCCAAAGCTTAGGGCTCTCAGCCTAGAAGAATTTGGCACCATAAAAACACTAGAAGGAATCTCAGTATGCACCTTCTTAGCCGACCGAAATGTTGCTGTTCGCCAAGCAAAGGCGGCAAACGACCATTTAAAAGCCTATGGCTACGAAGCGAAAATCCAAATTGTAAACGACATGTCTAACCCACTTCAGAAAGGCAGCAGCCTAGTCTTGTGGGCTCAAACAGATACAGGCGCCCTCCTAGGCGGAGACGCTATAGGAGAACTTGGCAAACCCAGCGAAGCAGTAGGGAAAGAGGCAGCTGAAAATTTGCTTAAAGAAATTGAGGCTAAAGCCACCGTAGATGTTCATCTCGCAGACATGCTTGTTCCTTACATGGCTTTGGCTGGCGAAAGCTCAATTTTTCTGACACGTTTAATTTCAGAACATTTAGAAACAAACATTTGGCTGGCGCAGACAATTCTGGACGCAAAATTTTCCGTTAAGAAAATAGGGCAGCTATACAGAGTTGAAAAGAAATAGCAGAAGGTAATACTAGTTGGCGGCTGCGCAGCTTCGAGGCATTTATACAACTGCTCTCACAAAACTTCTCTTAGAAAATGGTTTCGAAATAGTTAACCCCTCCACAACCATAAAAGAAAGGTTTAATCTGCAATCCACATGCGAAATTTTCGACCTAAAAGTTAAGGACAGATATGATAGGCAAGGAGTTCGTGTTTCCGGCACAAAAGAATCTGTTGAGGCTTTCAAATCCATTCTACAATCGCAGCTAGACGATGTGATAATTAGGCAGTTACCCTACCGCCTTGACGCGATTTATAAAGGATTAATGGTTCAAGAAAACGCTGCAAAGGATGCTTACGTTGTAAACCTAGGCTCCACAACGGGGCTCTTATCGAAAAACGAAATTCCCAAACCAGAATCCAACAAAATTATTGTTCAAACAGAGAGAAAGATAATTAGCGCTAGAACCCCACTCTTAACAACTAAAATAAAGTTTCCAGGAAAATGTGCAATCTTAATTCCAGAGCCGCAGATAAAAATAAGTCTGCAAATTCGAGATTTAACTAAAAGGGCTAAACTTTACGCTTTAGGAAAACAGTTAGCCTCAAAAAATTGGGGAATCATTTGGCGAGGAAACGCAGCAAACCAACCGCCAGAAATATTGATGGAAGAAGTGCAAAAACTCGTGAATGAAGCCGAGACTGTTATGGAAAAGGCGAAAGAAGCCGAAGCACCCGCTTTGCTGAAAGATGGCGTATACTGTTTAGACGTTGAGTTTCCAGCCCTATCTAAGAAGCAGTTAGACAAGGTTCGGGCTTCTATTGTTCCAACAATTGAAGGGCATCATTTCTACAAGGCTTGTGAAGGAAAAGTTTCTTCTGCGCTTGAAATGGCGGAGTCAATGCTCGAAAAGGGCAGTCCAAAGGAAGAAGTGGAAAAACTTCTAAAAACAACCATAGAGGCAGAGTTTCCTACAGAAGGCTCGTGGATAGACATAGAACATGTAAAACTAAGCGGCAAAACCTTCTATCTGGGCAAAGCCTACGTAGAAAAATTTAACGGTCGCAAGCTATATTTTCGCCGAGTTTTTGAAAGACCGGGAATTTATGACGGGTTAGGCGTGCCAAAAGAGTCTGGCGACTACGCCCTAACAGAAACAGAAATCGGCGAGTGGTGGTTAAAAACCAAGTATTTTTCCCATGACGGTCAGCATAAAGGAACATACATCAACCTGAACACACCAGTGGAGCTTTATCCTTATGGAATTCGCTATGTAGATTTAGAAGTAGACATCATTGTTTGGCCAGATGGTGCCACTAAAACTGTGGATGTGGAAAAATTGGAAAAGGCTTTGGATAAAGGCATGGTTTCAGAAAAACTTGTTTGTATGGTTAAGAGAAAAATGCAAGAAGCAATGAATAATTTGTGTTGACGATGACTACTTGACATATTTGGACTTGATGTGTTGTTGCGGTTTTTAAGGAGTAAGAAATATATGTTTCCTTGTAGTGTCACCATTTTGAGGTTGAATAATTATGAGCATTTGGAAGCTTCGCTTATCCATACTTGGCACGTTAGCGTTAATCATAGGTTTATCCACCTTATTCTTCACGGTTATTCTTACCTTGATAGGTGTCTTCAACATATTCATACTCGGCGCCTTTGTCATTGTCTTTAACATTCTTCAGTGGCTCATAGCCCCCTACATTATAGACGCAATCTACAGAGTGCAAGAAGTGAAACAATCAGATAATCCTCAGCTTTATGAAATGGTGGAAAGGTTAAGCCGAAAAAGCGGCTTAAAAATGCCCAAAGTCATGTTGGCACGAATTCCAATACCAAACGCTTTTGCTTACGGTTCTCCAATAGCTGGCTCACGTGTCGCCGTGACTTCTGAACTGCTGAAAACATTGGAAATGGAGGAAGTGGAGGCAGTTATTGGACATGAACTGGGGCATTTGAAACACC
>JAWCNH010000073.1:0-6081 GCA_038848765.1 Bathyarchaeia archaeon | reverse complement strand
TGAAGACAGAATGGAAGTAGTCAAAAGGAACATAGAATTTGAAGCAGACCCAGAAAAATTCTGGGAAAAATATGGTCCACTTCAACAAGAATTGAAAAACAGAATAATTCAAGCAAGAAAAATCCTTTCAAAAGTAGAAATGCCAGAAAAGCTTCTGGAAGCAATATGCAAAACTTGCATTGACTTAAAAGTTGACGGCGTAAGACCAGACATAGTCATCAGCAAAGCAGCAATCACCTTAGCAGCTTTCGAAAACAGAACACAAGTCACAGTGGACGACGTTTTAGTGGCTTCAGAACTCGCCCTAAGCCACAGAACAAGAGAAGGCGGCTTCCTAGAACCAGCCACGCCAGACGTGATACGCAAGTCACTCATGGACGCCATGAAAGAAGTCGGATACGAAATGAAAGGAAGAGAGAAAGAAAAACCCGAAACAGAAGGAAAAGCAAGGGGCAGAGCCCTTTTCCTAGTTAAAGAGGAAGCAAGTAAAAAACAAGAAGAACTGCTGAAAAAACACAAGAAATTCACAAAGTTTCGGGCTTTATGGTCAAAAGCCATGTTCGCCTTCGACAGAGCATTTAGACTCCCAATCTTTGGCACAGCGAAAAAACTCAGAGAAAAAATCAAAGGCGCCCCAGTTGTAAGAGGCGCCATGAGGGCGACAAAGGTTCCGGTGGAAACAACGCCAGCCAAAAAAGAAGATTTGAAACATGCAGTGAAAGGACTCACTCTAAAACCCGCCAGCCCATCGTCCAGAGGCGGAGAAGAGGTTGGCTTAAGCAAGATTGAAGGCGTTCCCACGGTTGAAGCCGTATCTTCCCGTCCAAAAACGTCTAAAGGCATTTCTATTTTCACAAAATTTTTCAGCCCAAAAACAGATGTTTCACAGCCCTCTAAGCTGCCCTTCAAAATTAAGACTCGAGGAACGCTTAGCAGTTACGCTGGCAAAAGAGCAGAAGCCATAACTTCTCTTCATCGAGGTCGCCCAAGAGGGTGGAAGTTCCCCCAGGGTAAGCCGAAAGACATCCATTTACCAGCCACAGTAAGGGCAGCAGCGAAAAGACAGAAACTCCGAGAAAAACCGGTTGAAACAGCCCTACAAATTTCAATATGCGACGTTCGAGAAAAACTGCGAACCTACAAGGCGCCAATGACTATCATGTTTGTAATCGACGTTAGCGGCTCCATGCTCATGAGCATCGAAGCAGTAAAAAAGGCGATTTTGAAGTTGCACGGTGACGCCTACCGTTACAGAGACCGTGTAGGAATCGTGGCGCTAAAAGACACAGGCGCCATCGTCGTTCAACACCCAATCACCAATCTACGCGTGGTCGCAAACAAACTTGTGAATCTGCGTGTCAGCGGCTTCACACCTCTTGCCGCTGGCATGTTAAAAGCAAGAGAAGTCTTAAAAGAAGCCAAAAGACGTGACCAGTCGACGATTCCTGTTATGGCTATAATCACTGATGGAAACGCCAATGTTCCGCTTACCCGAAGCCTCGAAACTGGGGAAATCCGTGTTTTCGACGAAGCACGGGTTGCTGTAAGAGAATTCGAAGACTTGGCAGTCAAAGACGTCATTGCAGTTTCAAAAATGATTAAAAAAGACGGCTTCCACGTAATTGTGATTAACACTAATCCACACTTTTACGGAGCAGAAAGCTACGGCTTCATCGTAACAGAACACATCGCCCACCTAACAGGCGGCAGCCTACATACCGTTGGAAGATTAGCATTAGAGCCCCAAATCGTAGAAGAAATAATGGAAGGAATCGCCGAAGACCAAAGAATAATAGCCCACGAAGCAGCACAAACAGCGAATACGCTCTTGAAACCATAACATTTTCGTTGAGTATTAAAATAAATTCGCAACTACCACTCAAATTAGCTGGGTGCTATTGACCTGTCAAAACAAATTTTCTTTCGTCAATCAAATCAGCAGCAGTAGGCTGAATGTCAAAGCGATTTCACTTCTTCTCTGTAAAGCCTTTTTTCATAAGCTGTTTTTGGCTTAAATTTCCCCCTATACTCCTTTAATGAGGCTTTTCTCCGTTCAATGTTTTTTAATCTCGCTTGGAGTTTGGCTATTTTCCCTTTCGAAGGCTTTCTGAATCGTCGCGGTTTCACGGGTGCTGGGGTAAAGGGCTTTTTAACTGTTTTTTCTTTCCTACGTTTTTTCTCAGCGATGGCTTCCTTTACTTTTCTGAATGTCACTGTTCCTTCTTTCAAATCTACGTTTTCAACTTGCCATCCAGCATTCAGCCAAACACGGCTCTGAGCGTGAGTTTTGCTGTTTGCCCACCAGTCTTCTGAGCGTAGGGCTGATAGGGGAAGGTTATCGCCGATTATGCCGTCAATCTGGGCAAAACTGAGTTTCACGGCGTTTGTGAAATGACCTCGATAGGTTAGATATGTGCCTAAGGGACTGTATTTTGCTCTCTTAACCCTCGGAGAAACAAGGCGTTTAGCACAGTTTAGGCAGAAGGGAACGTTTCTAAATAAATTCTTATCCCAAGAAAACTCTACACAATCTTTACAATACAGTTTCCCACATATAGAGCAACGCTGGAGAGAATAATAGGGAAAAACTCTTCCGCATAATCCGCATTCTTCTTTCAACACCATAACCGAGGAAACCCGATAGGGAAATTCGCATTCTTACCTATAGAATTATCGCATAACAGAAGAACTTATAACTAATCCGCATTGATATTCATGCATGGACTTGAAACCAATCTTGCTTACGGCTTTATGCGCCTTCATCGGAAGCATAGGACAACTTGAATTCAAACGAGGCTCGGAAAACCTTCAATTCACATTCCACGCGCTAATAACGAACTACCACCTAATTGCGGGTATCCTCCTCTACGCTTTCTCAACTTTAATCTATGTTTACGCCCTAAGCCTAGGCAAACTCTCCATACTATACCCAATAATTGCAACATCCTACATTTGGGCGACGCTTCTCGCCAAAGTCTTCCTTCACGAAACCATAAACATGACAAATTGGATTGGCTTGGCCCTCATCCTCTTAGGCGTAACACTCATCGCATGGCAAAAATAAAGCCCCTTAAGCCTCAACGCTCAGTTTAGAACGTTCTTTAAGAAGCGCATAGCCTATAATCGTCCAATTGAACACGTGAAAAATCAAAGGCAAGGCTATGCTTGCATTTACGTATTCTCCATTCCTAAACCAAAACAACCCAAGCAAAGGCGTATTCACTAGCAAGACGAAGACAAGTTTGAATAACTCGTCATTGTAAACATACCAGTAGGCGATGAATGGAAAAACCCAAAGAAAATAGTGCGGATACAAGTTCTTGTTAAGCATAATAAACAAGGCTACAAAAAAGGTTATGCCCTCAAAAGAATTATCATCAAAAACCTTGAATTTATACACAATTAGGAAAAAGAGGACAAGCACGGCGACAACTTGAACCACGAAGGGCAAAGTTTCAGAAGCGACTGGGAAAATCCTAAAAACAGAAAAGGAGTCTGGCATTTTCCTACTATTATAGAGGTAGTAGTATATGGTCTTCTCCCTATCCAGCAACAGAAAAGGCGCAGACACTAGGACGCAAATTACGCCGATGACAAACACATATAACACGACTTGCCTAACCTTCCTTTTTAAAATTCCGTGAAACAAAATTGGAACGAAAGCCAAAAGCGGAAACCACTTATACATTGTTCCAACGCCCAAGAAAACCGCAGCCAAAAAATCCTTTCCCTCTAAGAAGCAGTATATGGCTGTAACCATCAAAAACAAGGCGACAGAGTCAAAAAGCCCAAACCAGTCAGAAGAAAGAACAGACAAAGGGAAAAGAAGATAACACAAAGCCAACTTTCTGCCATACTCTGGTTTAATTTTACCACCAACCACATGCAAAAGCCAAGCGAAGGCTAGGTCTCCTAAAACTGCTGGCATTTTTGCAGCCAAAACATTGTCGCCTAAGATTTGAAGGAAAAAGGCTTGAAAATAGGCGTGAAGCGGAGGATAATCAAATCTCAAATCCCTATACAGCAACTGTCCATCCAACAAGCCCCGAGAAGCCAGCAAATGATACTTAATATCCGTGCCACGATAACCACTCCAAAACGCAATAAAAACTCGAAACGAAAAAACAAGGGCAAAAACCGCAAGAAAAACAGCACGTTTTTCCCAAACTTTCGAAATCACTCCACGCAGAGGCGCCTTCAAACCTTTAAGAATCGTCATCCACTTTCATCCAACATTCCATGAACAAAAGAACTATTTAAAACAGATTATGGTCCAGTACGCCATTTATCTAAATGTGTGTATAAAGAAAAATGGAGAGGCGGCTGTTGTGTTTAGCTTCCGAAGTGGCTGGCGATGAAGACTAGGTCTTTCATGTTAATGATGTCGTCGCCGTTCATGTCGCATTTAGCGTCCCATCTGGGATGTTGCGGAGTAGCGCCGTAAGCCTTCGCTGCTTCGCCGATGTCTTTCATGTCAACTACTCCATCGCCGTTTATGTCTGGATTTGGCTGAGCCTTAACAGGAATCATTGAAATCATCATGCCTACAATTAATGCCGCCAACAATATTCCTACTTTCGCTTTCATTTTCGATTCTCCTTTCTCCCTTCAGCTAATATATTGGCTTCTCATGGCGAAATTTAAACATATATGAAGTTAACTTCTATTAGAAAATACTAGTGAAAGCCTACAGTTGCCCTTAACCTCTAAAACATTATGCACAAATCTCAACGTGAAAAGTATTTTTAATTTTTAATTGAAATATTTATTCTGCATCTATATTTTTGATTATTCGTTTTTTGCGATAAACTTTACATAGGAGGGTTTTAAATTGAAATCTGTGAATCAGAATGTCCCTCAAAGATTATTTGCATGAGAAGGCTGAAGAATCAAGGCATAACGAAACCCTAGGATATTTAATCATAATCCTCGGCTCAATCTTCTTTGTAGGCGGAATGTTGGAAACCGTTGTAACCGTGGAGAATCCAAAATGGTTTCTAATTTTCCCATACCACATAACGTCTCACCCCTACAGCCTCCTAGGCTTATCTCTAACCCTAATCGGCTTCGTTTTGCTCATCCTAGGAATCCTTCTCGGCATTCATTACGCCCTAGAAAGAGCATGGTACATGGAAGAACTACGGAAAACACAAGCTTTCGAATTCCAAAAATTAAAGCGAAAACGCTGCCTCCCTAAGCAATAACCGTTTTTCTATCTGCCCAACAGTGAAGGAACATTTAACAAAGTAAGGAGAAAATATAATCCAACAACGATTCCACATATTATAAGCAAAGTTTTAGGCTCGATGGGCAGTGTGGTCGTTTCCTTCGGCTTGGTTTCAATTTCATATTCCTTTATCTCCCTCGTCGTCGCATCGATTTGTATTTTAGCCGTCTTCCTTTTCCCTATGTCCAATTCTGCAATGTACCGCTGTCCTTGGAGAGATACCTTTTTAGGCTTTATTCCTTTCCCCTCGCCTAGCCTTTTTAAAAAATCAACAGCGATATTGGTAATCTGCTGGGCATCTAAACTTCGCACTTGAGTCTGAACAACCGAAGCCTTTCTATCCACGCTAGACGCCATCGAGTTTGTAACCTACCTTTCCATCAACCCATAAAAGGGGCTAGCCTTCCACAAGAATAAGGTGATGTGCGTAGCTTTACTAAACATACACTGGGCTATCCTAGAAAAGACTATTGTAAAGCCGTATTCGGAATTGATTTCAAGTTTCAATAAGCCTTGAAGAGTTAAGAAAAAGAATGATGTCTGGCAAAACATGGGCAAAAGCTGCCATAAGCGTATTTAAAACGCCCGTAGCTGCGAGCGATACGCCAACAACATTGAAAACGACGCTAGCTCCAAGGTTTTGTTTGATGACTTTGAATGTTTTCTGTCCAATTTTAATTATTTCTGGGATTTTCTCTAGGTCATCAGTCATTAAGGCGACGTCGGCGGATTCGATGGCTATGTCTGTTCCTGCAGCTCCCATGGCGATTCCAACAGTAGCTTCTGCAAGTGCTGGCGCATCATTTATTCCGTCGCCTATCATGGCTACTTTGTGTCCTTGGCTTTGCAGTTCT
>JAWCNH010000072.1:0-6172 GCA_038848765.1 Bathyarchaeia archaeon | reverse complement strand
ATTATTATGGGCTGTTTCAAAAGGGAAAGTATGATGCTTTATTGGCAGAATGGAAGAAATTGGCGGCTTTTTTGGGCAAACCCGTGGAAGTTGTTTCTCTGGATGAAAAATTTGTGGGAAAAGCCGTAGATGTAGACGAAAACGGAGCGCTGATAATTCGACTGGGAGACGGTTCTTTAAGGAAAATATTTTCTGGCGACATAACCATAAAATTTAGCTTCGTCTCCTCCATTTTACGCCTTCCGGCGTGTCTTCTAGGATTATTCCCATTTCACTCAGTTTTCTCCTAATTTCGTCGGCAGTCTTCCAGTCTCGTTTTTTCCTAGCTTCTTCCCGTTCCTTTATCAGCTCTTCTATTTCTTTTGGCAGTTCCTCAATTTTCGCTTCCTTAGCCAAATCCAGTCCAAGAACTTTGTCAAATTCAAGAAGCAACTCGTATTTTTCTCTGTTGCTCATTGGCTCTTCGCTTCGAACCAAATTCCAAACAATAGACAAGGCTTTCGGCATGTCCAAATCATCATTTATGGCTTCTAAAAACATTTCCAGAAAAACCTTTTTCCTTCCACTTTCCTTTTCGTTTCTCTCTAAACTTTCTCTCAATTTTCGCACATGCTCTCTCAGCGTGGATAAAGCCTTCTGTGCAGCTTCAAGGCTTTCCCATGTGAATTCAAGCTGAGACTTGTAGTGGGCAGTTAGGCATAGGTAACGAAAGGCTAGCGGGTCGAAGCCCTTGTCAATTATGTCTTGAATTGTGATTATGTTTCCTTCAGACTTTCCCATCCTTATTTTTTTGCCTAAAACTAGGAAAGCGCCATGCAACCAATACCTTACAAATTTTTTTCCAGTTGCAGCCTCAGACTGAGCTATTTCATTTGTGTGGTGAACTTGGATGTGGTCTATTCCGCCGCAGTGAATGTCAAAGGTTTCGCCAAGGTATTTCATGCTCATGGCGCTGCATTCAATATGCCAGCCTGGAAAGCCCTTGCCCCAAGGTGAATCCCACTCCATCTGCCTCTTCTGGTCTTTCGGCGAAAATTTCCATAGGGCGAAGTCTGTTATGTTCCTTTTTTGCGGATTAAACTCCACTCTTGCGCCTGCTTTTAAGGTTTCGTTTAACCTGTCAAAATTCATCCCAGTAAGTTTGCCATAATCTTTCAGTTTCGAAGTGTCAAAGTAAACTCCATCGTCTGTTACATATGTGAAGCCCTTTTTCTCTAGTTTTTGGACAAGTTCAATCATGTCTTTTATGTGGTCTGTTGCTTTGCAAACAATGGTTGGCCTCAGCAAGTTCAACCTTTCCGCGTCCCTAAAAAAGGCTTTTGCGTAAAACTCTGCGATTTCCCAAGCAGACTTTCTCTCTCTCCGCGCTCCGATTTCAATCCTGTCTTCGCCAGTATCCGCGTCTGAGGTTAAATGTCCAACGTCCGTGATGTTCATTACATGGGTAACTTGGAAACCATTGTATTCCAAAACTCTTCGCAGTATGTCTTCAAAAATGAATGTTCGAAAATTGCCTATATGCGCAAACCAGTAAACCGTCGGTCCACAAGTGTACATTTTTACTTTGCCTTTTTCCAAAGGCACAAACTTCTCTTTTTTGCGTGTGAGCGTATTAAAGAATTTTAGTGTCACCGTCACCGTCTCAACCCATTGGTGCAAGCAAAATAGGATTTAATCGACAACTTATGTTTTTCTATGCAAAACATTGTTAAACTAATATGCATGAGACGCAATAGTTAACCGCAATGCGGAGGTAAAAGATTGGCTAAAGAGCCTACCGTCAAAGAGAAAATTGAGAAGCTTAGAGAGCTTAGAGAAAAGGCGAAGTTAGGCGGAGGAAAAGAGCGCATCGAAAAACAACATGAAAGCGGAAAACTAACGGCACGAGAGAGAATAGATTTACTCCTTGACGCTGGAAGCTTTAACGAACTAGACGCTTTCGTCGTTCACAGATGCACAGACTTCGGCATGGCAGAACGCCAATATCTAGGCGACGGCGTAGTAACTGGCTACGGCACCATCGACGGCAGACTAGTCTACATATTTAGTCAAGATTTCACAGTCTTCGGCGGCTCCCTAGGAGAAATGTTCGCCAAAAAAGTTTGCAAACTCATGGACCTCGCCATGAAAACCGGCGCTCCAGTTATTGGGCTTAATGATTCTGGCGGTGCAAGAATCCAAGAAGGCGTGGCCAGCCTTGCTGGGTATGGCGACATTTTCTTTAGAAACGTGATGGCTTCTGGCGTGATACCTCAAATTTCAGCTATTATGGGTCCATGCGCGGGCGGAGCTGTTTATTCGCCTGCTCTTACAGATTTTGTTTTCATGGTTAAAGGGACAAGTCACATGTTCATTACTGGTCCAGAAGTAATTAAGGCTGTTCTTGGTCAGGAAGTAACTTTTGAAGAGTTAGGCGGCGCAATAGTTCACGGTCAAACAAGCGGGGTAGCCCACTTCATTGCAAATAATGAGGAAGAATGCATGGAAATGATTAAGAAACTGCTCAGTTACTTGCCATCCAATAACATGGAAGACCCGCCAACCGTGCCCCCAGAAGATGACCCGAACCGCATGGATCCGCACTTGGAAGAAATAATCCCAGACGACCCAGACAAACCCTACAACATAAAAGAAATAATCCTAAGCGTGGTGGATAACAGCGACTTTTTTGAGGTTCAACCCTTCTGGGCGCCCAACATTGTCATAGGCTTCGCAAGGCTGAATGGACATACCGTGGGCATAGTTGCCAACCAGCCCCAATTTTTCGCTGGAGCCTTGGACATAAATTCTTCAGTTAAGGCTGGACGCTTCGTAAGATTCTGCGACGCTTTTAATATTCCCATAATCACCTTTGTGGATGTTCCAGGCTTCTTGCCAGGAATCGACCAAGAACATGGAGGCATAATCCGCCACGGCTCTAAACTGCTATACGCTTATTGCGAAGCCACAGTTCCCAAAATCACGGTCATAGTACGCAAAGCCTATGGAGGAGCCTACGACGTTATGGGAAGCAAACATTCAGGCGGAGACATAAACTATGCTTGGCCACAAGCCGAAATTGCCGTCATGGGACCAAGCGGCGCCATAAACATTATTTTTAGGAAAGAAATCGCAGAGGCTAAGGACCCAGAGGCTAAGCGTAGAGAGTTAACTGCAGAGTATCGTCAAAAGTTTGCTAATCCCTATATTGCAGCTCAGAAGGGCTATATTGACGATGTTATTGAGCCAGCTGAGACGAGGCCGAAGCTGATTAGCGCGCTCGAAATGCTTGCGACAAAGAGGGAAGGCAGACCAGCTAAGAAACATGCAAACATACCGTTATAGATGCGCTTTATATTTTTAAACTTCTGGATTCTGCGTTTTCTCTTTCTTTTCTTGCATAGCCTTCGTCGCCTTGTTTGCTCCTGCAAGGGCAGTTAATCCCATGATTTCTCCTCTTATTATGTCCATTGGAATTGCGAAGACAATTGTGTTGCTTGGGTCGTAGCTAATGTCTTCTAGGCTTGATAATGTGCGTAGGTACATGGCTCGATTGCTCATTTGCCTCACAGCTTTTTCCAAGTTTTCTGCTGCTGTGAGTTCTCCTTCGCTTTTTATGATGACTGCACGTTTTTCTCTTTCCGCTTCTGCTTGTCTTGCAATTACACGTTTCATGTCTTCTGGTAATTCTATTGTTTGTAGTTTCACTGCAATTATGTCTACACCCCAGCCTTCGGTTTCTTTTTCCACTATTTTCTCGATTCTGTCGGCAATTTCGTCCCTTTTGGCTAGTAACTCATCTAATTCTACGTTTCCAACAACGTCTCGCATTGTTGTCTGGGCGTATTTGGTTACGCTGTGCCAAACATTTTGAATATTGACTAGGCTGTCTTTGGTGTTTACGACTTTTACGAATACAACCGCATCAATGCTTACACTGATGTTGTCTTTCGTCATGACTTCTTGTCTGGAAACGTCTAAGGTGATGATTCTTTTATCCTGTTTTAGAAAATTTTCTGCGAATGGCCATTTAAAGAAGAAGCCTGGACCCACGAGTCTTTGGTATTTTCCGAAGCGTAGTATTATTGCTTCTTCCCATTCCTTGTTGATAGCCACTGTTGCTGGCAAGAACCCTGCGGAAAGGAAAGCGACCACAAGGAATAGGGTAGCCAATGCTGGATGTTGGAAAGAAACTATGGCAAGCATTAGAAAAACTAGGAACAAAGCCAAAAAGAATAGGAAGGGCGTTGGAGAACCAGAATACTCTTTTCCCCTCTGCGCTGTATCATTTAAGCTCATGTAAACTCACCTCCTCTTGGTACGCTATATTTTGAAAGACTTGTGTATTACGCTAAAAGCGTTGTTATTGAAATAGCAAGCCTAAAGTGAAAAGTTTGCATGCTGTTTTCTGCAGAGACATGCTAGTCTTAGCTTCTTTTAGACCCCCTTATTTATACTAGGCATGTTTTTCTTTTGAGAAGACGAAAATTCTTCGGTTTGAAGGTAGGTTAAAATATAGGCTTTGAACTGTTCTTTCTTCTGCATAAACAAGGCGAGTCGTATTGGCTAAACCATTGAAAATCACAGACACAACCTTTCGGGACGCCCACCAGTCTTTGATGGCAACACGCATGCGCACTGAATCCATGCTTTCCATAGCGGAGAAAATTGATCAAGTAGGTTTCTTTAGCCTAGAAGTTTGGGGAGGAGCCACCTTTGACGTTTGCATTCGCTATTTGGGTGAAAACCCTTGGGAAAGACTGCGAACTTTGAAAAGAAGCATTAGGAAGACTCCTTTGCAAATGTTGCTTCGGGGACAAAACCTTGTTGGCTATAGGAACTATCCAGACGATGTTGTTGTCAAGTTTGTTGAGAAAGCCTATGAAAATGGTGTGGACGTTTTTCGCGTTTTTGACGCTTTAAACGATGTTCGAAACTTGGAAACAGCCATCAAAACAGTCAAGAAGGTAGGCGCTCATGCTCAGGGAACCGTTTGCTACACAATCAGCCCAGTTCACACGGTTGAATATTACGTGAATGTTGCGAAAAGTTTGGCAGAATTGGACTGCGATTCCATCTGTATTAAGGACATGGCTGGAATGTTGGCGCCAACAGACGCCTACACGCTGGTTTCAGCCTTCAAGAAGGCGGTTGGATTGCCAGTTCATCTGCATTGTCACTCCACAAGCGGCATGGCTTTGATGTCCTACATGAAAGCCTGCGAAGCTGATGTGGACATTGTGGACACGGCTTTTTCACCCTTCGCTTGGGGCACTTCGCAACCACCAGTCGAAACCATAGTAGCAGCTTTAAGAAACACTCCCTACGACACTGGTTTAGACATGAAGTTGCTCATTGAAATCTCCGAATATCTGCAAAGCCTCCGGGAAAAGTATTATGACCCGTTAGGTTTAATCGACCCGTTAGCCGAACGCATTGACACTTCCATACTTGTGCATCAAATTCCAGGCGGCATGTTTTCAAACTTGATTTCCCAGTTGAAAGAACAAAACGCATTGGATAGGTTGAAAGAAGTCTTGGAGGAAGTGCCTAAAGTTCGCCAAGAGTTGGGTTATCCGCCCCTAGTAACGCCCACAAGCCAACTCGTAGGAACGCAAGCTGTTTTTAATGTTTTGTCTGGAGAACGCTACAGCAGAATACCTAAGGAAATCAAAGATTACGTGAAGGGTCTGTATGGCAAACCACCAGCGCCCATAGATGAACAAATCAAAAAGAAAATAATCGGCGACGAAGAACCCATAACCTGTCGCCCAGCCGACTTGCTTGAGCCAGAGCTTAACAAAATTCCAGACGAAGTAAAACCCTTCTTAGAGAGCGAAGAAGACGTTTTAACATATGTTCTGTTTCCAAAAACTGCCATCGATTTCTTCAAGAAAAGAGCAGCAAAGAAAGAAGAAAAGGCTGTAGCCATACCCATCGCCGAACGGGAAGAACTGGCAGAAATTGCAGCCTTATCAACGGCAATAGCAGCCTATTTAACTAGTGCAAAAGAAGTGAAAGCTTTAATTCCAGTTAGGCGAGCTAGAACTGTTTCACCATGGTGTTTGGCTGGCAGGCAAGATTTGACAATGAGGGGTTAACTCTTGCCAGAATACAACGTTATTGTGGACGGTAAACCATACAAGGTTGAAATTTCAACCACCGAAAAGCCACTGTTCACGATAAAGGTGGA
>JAWCNH010000071.1:0-6180 GCA_038848765.1 Bathyarchaeia archaeon | reverse complement strand
CAGAAAACATGGAGTATTTGGTTAATGGGAATACTATTGTTCTGAAAACGCAGAAGGGCTTAGCCCCTAAGGTTCTTGATGCTTCTTCCAGTTCTATACTTATCCGCTCGACAGCCGCTGACATGGACCTTACAAAATACGGGTACGTAATGGCTAGATGTGCAAAAACTAGGAGCAAGATGTCTGGTATGAATGCCAAGGTTTCTTTCCAGAAAAATCGAAGGGAAACACCTAAAGCCACCGAGGGCACGATTATCGGAATATCAACAAGCACGTTTAAGACTGATGAAGTTTTTCCAAGACGTTTTCTCGCAACAACTATTGCCATGGGCAAACCTATAAGAATATTTAAAACGGTGACAGCGGCCCCAAGCGAGTATGAAAGGACGAGGCTCTGCCAATACTCTCCCCAAGGAAAGACACCTGACAAAGCCTTAGGCAATATATCTGTTGTAAGAGCTTCAAAAGCCGGAATCGCCGCGAAAAGCGACGGAATTAGGACAACTGCAAAGAAAATTAAAAGCGTGACACCATCTCTAGTGAATGCTGCGAGAGAATAACTTATTTTTCTCTCCAAGGTGGGCCAAGCCCTTTTAATAGGCAACTTCAACTTCCCCCCAAGAATGCGAATTGCTGCAAAAATTACGCATGAAAAAACTATGAGTAAAAAGCTTGCAAAGACAGTTGCTCCTTCATACACGCCTTGACTTCTTAAACCCTTCGAAAAGTCATCTTTTATATTTTGAATAAATATGGGGCCATTTTCGAAAAGAGCTTCTGCATATCCACCCATGGTAAATACTCCAGCGACCATCATAGTTGCTCCAGTTTCTGAAATGGACCTTGCAAAAGCCAAAATAAAAGCCGCGATCAAGGAAGGCTTTATTATGCCAAAAGTGACAGTTCTGGCGGTTGTGAAGGGCGGCGCACCCAAAGTTCTTGATGCTTGTTCATATTCAATTTTATAGTCTAGCAAAGCGCCAACAATTACTCTTGCAACAACAGGGTAAGAAAATGTGAAATGGAGCAGTGCAACAAGAAGCCAGCCTGGTGAAACAAGCGAGCCGCCAAAAAACGCTGAAACTCCTTCTGGCTTATACCAGAACAGTAAGAGCGAGTAGCCGAGCACGGCTGTCGGCACGATAAAAGGGACGTCCGCAAGTGTGTCCAAAACGTTTATCCATCTGGATTTGCTTCTGGCTATGAGCCAAGCCATTGGAATGCCAGCAGCCACATCCAAAATAGAGACTAAAACAGCCATTACAAAGGAATTTTTCACAGCGTCCAATGCCCGGTTAATAAGTTGGCTATCGCCAAAAATTTCCCGCATCGAGCCCCACTTAATTACTATACCTAAAATTGGCGGAATTAAAATTAGGGCAAAAAAGAGTATTACCGCGGCTAAATAAACTCCAAACTTGACCGTTGGCTTTGAGGAAAGCCTATCAATTTTCTCCACGAGTTTTGTAGGCAAACTTATCGCCTAAATCTGACTTAGCAAATCAACGTGCTTCTTTTCTCATTCGCGAAATTTGCTGATAAGCTTTCCGTAGAAAAATGTCAGTTCGCCCGTCGAGTCATATCACAGCTTGTTTTAAGCTCTATTGACTCTCTAACTCATCATCCAAAAGTAATGGGAAAAACCACAAAATAAGCTTTGTCGATTTCAATTGCTGGGAATTCGTATTATCCATTCACATGAGACATTTTCAGGTAATCTGATAGGTCTTTCATCTGGTGGACAGTAAATGCGTTCTACTTCAGCTGATGGATTTATGGTTTTAACAAATCCTAAACGGGACTCGTAGGGAAAACCTATATCCCTACATGGATATGGAGCTCCAAGCTTTTTGATGGCGTATTTTTGCCTCGAACAGCCAATGGTTCTCATTCTAACCATGTTAACTGACAATTTTTTCAAAGTTATATTCTCAAAAAGCGCCCAATGCGAGAGCTTAAGCGCCTTAATTATTGAATCCGCGTCTTTTCCCGTTACGATTGAACGTTCCACCAGTATCTTTGCTTCTCTAGCCCCGAATTCCTTAAAAAGCTCTGAGAATTCCTTTCCTTGAAAGTTTTCAATGCCAAACTTTTTGACGGCTATCCATTCACTTTTGAACCACGAGGAACTATAGACGAGCACCATGTTTTTTAACACTTCGAATAGTTCATGTTTTGAAAGCTTCTTGAACATGCTTTCCTTTTCCAAATGTGCTACCCCGCTTGGCTGAATAAATTTTGCATGAATAGGATAAAGCTTATGACGTTTAGCTGTGAACTAGAAGGTTAAAGGTGAAAGTTGTGGATGTTTTTGAAGCTATAAAGGGACGGCGTAGCATAAGGGCGTTCCAAAGCCGTGATGTTCCGTCCGGAATTGTTGAAAAGCTTATAGAAGCTGCTCGATGGGCACCTTCAGCTGGGAATATTCAGCCATGGGAATTCGTGATCGTTCGCAATCCAGAAACTAAAAAGCGGTTGGCTGAAGCTGCATTAGGTCAATCCTTTATTGAGGAGGCTCCCGTAGTCATTGTTGTGTGTGCGGACGAGGAGCGTTCTGCAAGTGGCTATGGTTCACGTGGAAGAACCCTATACTGCATACAGGATACTGCTGCAGCCATACAAAACATCCATTTGGCAGCCTATGCCATGGGTTTGAGTACGTGTTGGGTTGGAGCCTTTAGGGAGGATGAGGCGAGAAAAATTTTAAAAATTCCAGAAGGTGTTAGGCCTGTAGCTATAATACCGGTTGGCTATCCGGCTGAATCTCCCACGCCAAGAAGTAGGCGACCATTAAAACAGATAATCCATTATGAGAGGTTTTAGGAGACGTGTAAAGCCTTGAAAATGCGAAGCTACTATTTGGGCGAGTTAACATGGGTTGATGTGGAAGAGTTCTTAAAGGTTCATAGAACTGTGATTGTGCCTGTTGGAAGCTGCGAGCAACACGGCCCTCACTTGCCATTAGACACGGATGCTTTTGACGCCTTTTGGCTTTCCAGGAAGGCTGCTGAAAAAGCGGAATGCGCCCTTGTGGCTCCACCCATATATTATGGTGTTTCACTACATCACTTGGACTTTCCGGGAACAATAACTCTGAATCCGCAAACCCTTGGGCAAGTAGCGTATGAAATAGGAGTTTGCTTAACAAAGCATGGATTCATGAGAATACTTTTTGAAAACGGTCATGGCGGAAACACTCCGGCCTTGGAGGCTGCAGCTCAAAAGATTAAGGCTGAAACAGGCGCTTTCGTAGCCGTAGACACGGTGAGCCTTATACCAGACTTTATAGAACAGCACATAGAAACGCCCTACGATGCGCATGCCGGTGAATTCGAAACTTCCACAACGCTTGCTAACCGTGAAAATGCCGTTGTCCAGGAAAGGATTACAAAACCAAGCCTAATTCTTCCAAAATTAAAATATGTGAAACTTGGATTGAGAGAAGCTGGGCCAAAAGTTTCATGGGCCTTCAGAACAAGAGATATAAGCAATACTGGAGTGATAGGTGATCCGACAAAAGCCTCCAAGGAGAAAGGGGAAAAAGCTTGGCAATTGGCCATAGAACGGCTGGCGGAACTTTTAAAAGAACTAGATAGCATGTAAAACAATCAACGTAGGTGTAGTTATTATTGAGCAATTTAGAGGAAGGCTTAAGGTGGCTGGACCAAGCTGAAGCAGACTTAAAAACGGCTAGAGACTGCTTAGAAGATGGAAACTATTATGCATGTGCATTTTTTGCGCAGCAGTCGGCTGAAAAAGGGTTAAAAGGGTTCTTATATTCAAAGGGCTATAGGGCCCTTATAACACATTCTGTAATGGAGCTTCTTGAAGAAGCCTCAAAAATCGAAAGAAACTTCGGAAGGTTCGGTGATTATGGAAGGGAACTTGATAGACATTATATCGGGTCGAGATACCCCAACTTTTATCCAAAGGGACCCGCATACAAATATTATACGGAGGAAATAGCACGGCAATGCTTAAGCTACGCAGAATCAATCTTGAAAGAAGTGAAGAGGTTTTTGAGAAAATAAGGGCCTATGTAAACGTGATTGTTAGCCGTCTTAATCCACGATTCGTTATTCTTTTCGGTTCATTTGCAACTGGTGACATAAATGAAGGCTCGGATGTTGATATACTCGTAGTTGCGGATTTTAAGGAGGGCTTTCTGGAGCGAATAGGAACTTTGATGAAAATGAATACTTTCGGCATACCTGTAGAGCCTTTAGGCTATACGCCTGAAGAGTTTGAAGATATGAAAAGGAGGAAAAACCCCTTCATTTTAGAAGTTTTGGAGAAGGGTAAAATTCTTCACAAGTCATAAACGTCGGTTGTGTCAAACTTAATATATTTGGCCTAGTTCCTATCACGTGAGGAGTCAATTTTGCTTTACTCGGAAATAGCAGAAGCCTACGAAAAGATTGAAGCTACAACTAAAAGGCTTGAGATGACGGACTTGCTAGTAGACCTCCTAAAAAGAACGCCGAAAGAAATAATTGACAAAGTTGTTTATTTAACGCAAGGAAAAATCTATCCAGATTTTGTCAAACTCGAAATAGGTGTGGCTGAAAGACTTGCTATAAAAGCCATAGCTCATGCTTCGGGAAGACGGGAAAGTGAAATCGAAGAGGACGTGAAAAAAAGCGGAGACATAGGCGAGACGGCCCAGAAGTTTATAATTCAGAAGAAGCAACTAACTTTCTTCCAGAAGCCACTAACAGTTCAAAGAGTTTACGAAACGCTCGATAGGATGGCGCGTGCTTCCGGTTCTGGTGCTGTTGACGCAAAAATTACTCTTTTGGCCGGGCTTTTGGTTGATGCTACACCAAAGGAGGCCAAATACATTATGCGGACGGTTACTGGAAACCTTCGCTTAGGCATTGCAGATATGACAGTGCTTGATGCTTTGGCAATAGCCTACGGCGGTGGCAAGGAAACCCGCGAACTCGTGGAGCGCGCCTACAATATCTCATCGGACCTTGGAAGAGTAGCCAAAGTCCTAGCTGAAGAAGGCATTGAAGGAATCAAAAAGTTTAAGGTTGTTGTAGGCGAGCCCATAAGGCCCATGCTGGCTGAAAGGCTTTCATCGCCTGAAGAAATCCTCGAAAAGTTGGGTGGAAAATGTATAGCCGAGTACAAGTATGATGGCGAACGCATCCAAGCCCACAAAAAAGGCGAAGAAATAACCCTATATTCAAGGCGCCTAGAAGACATTTCTGACCAATATCCCGACGCCATTGAACTCTTAAGACGACACGTTTTGGCCAAAGAAGCCATTTTGGAGGCTGAATGCGTAGCTATAGACCCCGATACTGGCGAGATGAGACCCTTCCAGGAGCTTATGCACCGCAGACGCAAATACGGCATAGAAAAAGCCATGGAAGAATATCCAGTTTCGCTTTTCATGTTTGATGCATTATATGTCGACGGGAAAGACCTAACTCTTGAGCCTTATCCTGTGAGGCGAAGGGTGCTCGAAAATATGGTTAGGGAAGGCGACAGGGTGAAGATCGCCAAAAGCATAATCGCAGGCAACATCAAAGAACTTGAAAACTTCTTTCTAGAAGCTATAGAAGATGGATGCGAAGGCTTAATGTGTAAATCGGTGAATGAAGATTCCGTTTATCAGGCTGGAGCACGTGGCTGGCTCTGGATAAAGTACAAACGCGACTACAAAAGTGAAATGACGGACACCGTAGACCTAGTCGTAGTCGGCGCCTTCCACGGCAGGGGAAAACGTGCGGGAACTTATGGTGCACTTTTATTGGCGGCATATAACCCGGAAAATGACACTTTCGAAACAGTGACAAAATGTGGAACAGGTTTTACTGATGAGGACTTGGCGAAACTGCCAGAAATGATGAAAAAACATGTTATATCGCATAGGCATCCTAGGGTACATTCACTTATCGAGGCGGATGTATGGTTCGAACCGAAAGTCGTAATAGAAGTTTTAGGCGCAGAAATAACCCTAAGCCCAATCCACACATGCGCCATGAACGCCATACGCCAAGGAAGCGGCCTAGCCATACGCTTCCCAAGATTTACAGGCAACTACAGAATTGACAAGGCAGCGGAAGACGCAACAACCACAAGCGAAATAGTTGAAATGTATCAGAAACAATTGAAGAAGATCGCTGAAAGTTAAGTTTTCTGAAAATTTTTATCGTTAGGATATTCTTC